>DBFBJF010000142.1:0-11927 GCA_048203265.1 Candidatus Merdiplasma sp. | reverse complement strand
TGCATCATGAAATATACAGGAGAAAACGAACAGATCCGGCTAACCGTGGATTCCCTGGGAGCCCAGCCGGTCAGCGTCATCACCAAACAGACCGGAGAAGAATGTCTGTGGCAGGGAGACCCGGCCGTCTGGGGCCGGCATGCTCCCATTCTGTTTCCCTACACTGGGAAACTGCCCGGCGGGCAGATGATCGCGAAGGGGAAAGCCTATCAGGGCGGCCAGCACGGTTTTGCCAGGGATGTAGAGCACACTCTGGCAGAACAGACGGCCGAAAAGCTGTCGCTGCAGCTTCGGGCAAACGAGGAGACCATGAAAAAATTTCCCTTCGATTTTCTTTTGACATCCACCTTTACCCTGACCGGCAGCACGGTACGCCACACCCTGACGGTGGATAATCCGGGGGAGGAGGCGCTTCAGTTTGGTATAGGCCATCACCCCGCCTTTCTCTGCCCCTTTGACGAGCAGCACGGCACAGAGGATTATGAGTTCCGTTTTGATCAGATGGAGAGTCCCATGGTGCTGGACGCCCGCCCCAACGGTCTGCTCAGCGGAAAATGCTATTATCTGGGGACCAACATCCGGAGCATCCAGCTGACGGATCATCTCTTTGACAATGACAGCTACTGTATGACTAACCTAAAAAGCAGCACCCTTGGGATCTATGAGAAGGACTCCGGGCGCTGTGTCATCTGCGATATTCAAAATTATCCCTATACGCTGATCTGGAGCCAGCGAACCGAGCAAATCCGGTTTGTGTGCATTGAACCCTGGCACAGCCTGCCCGGCGTGGAGGGCGGCTCCAGCAGGTGGGAGGATCAGGCTGCCGCGGCCATTCTCCAGCCTGGGGAGACTTTCTCCACCACCCTGTCCATGACATTCTGCAGATAATATAGAGAGGAGACATCTATGGAAAAACTGATTGTGCTGGGCACCGGCAATGCCCAGGCTACTCATTGCTATAACACCTGCTTCGCCCTCCAGGAGGGCCGGGAATTCTTTCTGGTGGATGCAGGCGGCGGGAACGGTATTCTGAGGGCTTTGGAGACAGCCCATATCCCGTTGGAGCAGATTCACCACCTGTTTGTCACCCACGCTCACAACGATCACGTTCTGGGCGTTGTGTGGATCATCCGCATGATCGCTTCCTCCATCAACAAAGAGGACTATGAGGGCGATCTGACGATCTACTGCCACTGGGAACTGGGGGAAGCCATTCAGACCATCTGCGGCCTGACACTGGGAAAAAAATTCTGCCGCCACTTTGGAAAACGTATCCGATTTCATATCATAGAGGACGGCGAGACCAGGCAAATCCTGGGAGACGATTTCACCTTCTTTGACATCCGTTCCACCAAAGCCAAGCAATTTGGTTTTTCCCTGAAAACCAAGCAGGGAATCCACATTCTGTTTGTCGGCGATGAGCCCTGTCAGGAGCATCTCTATCCCTATCTGGAGAATTCCGACTGGCTCTTTCACGAAGCCTTCTGTCTCTACGAACAGCGGGAACGGTTCCGCCCCTACGAGAAACATCACAGTACGGTACAAGATGTCTGCCAGCTGGCTGAGCGCTTTCATATTCCAAATCTAATTCTGTGGCACACAGAGGACAAAAACCTTTCCCGCCGGAGAGAACTGTATACCCGGGAGGGACAGGCATATTATCACGGCAATCTCATCGTCCCGGAGGACGGAGAGGTCATTCCCCTGTTTGTATAACATTCACACTCAAACGGCCTATCCCCCTCTTTCCGGGAATAGGCCGTAACATTCGGGTCAAAACTCCCCGCCTGTTCTGCGGGTGCTCTCTGCCCTACTCATCCAGAAGCAGCACATCGATTTTCATTGTGCCTTCCTTGCTGTCCATCTGAATCATCCCCTGATATTTTTCCACAATACTGCGGACGATAGGCAGGCCAAAACCGTGCAGTTCCTTGTCCTCTTTGCTGGTGGCCAGTCCCGGGTTATCTCTCAGGGGATTTCCGTTCACACTGTTGGTCACCATAATCTGAAGGTATGCCCGTTTTTTCTCGATCCTAATTTCCACCTGTTTCTCTTCCGTGCATTGCGCCGCCTCCATGGCATTGCTGGACAGATTGGCCAGCAGCACATTCAGGTCACAGACCGGGATCCGCTCCACAGCAGCCTGCATGGCGGAAATCGTCAGGGTAATGCCCCTGCCGCGGGCCTGCTGACTGATCTGATTCAGCAGCAGGTTCAGTCTTCGATCCGCCGTGTAGACGTCCAGGTTCTCCATATTTTCACCCATGTCGTGAATTTTCTTCAGATAATTATGGGCCTCTTCATAACTTTTCTCCATCAGAAGCTGGTCGATACAGAACAGATGGGTCTTATAATCATGCCGAAATTTCCGCAGAGAATCCTGCATGGAGATTAGCTGCTGCATATACTGTTCCTGGGTGTCAATGTAATTCTTCTGGCTGATCATCACCTGGAATTTTTTCATATTTTCATCGGTCTGATAGATCACATAGTAGAACAGAAGAGGCACAAAAAAGCAGAAGATGTTGACCATCAGCCCCAAAATACGGGTTTCCAGGTCTCCCACCGGCCCCCGGAACCAGTATAGAACAAACAGCTCAATGATATCCACCCCGCCCAGCAGATACCAGTATCTGCGAAAGCGGCGATAACTGTCATAGATCGAATAGTTCAGGAAAAACTTGATAGCCAGAAGCAGCACCAGCTTCAGCGCAATCCGCCGAAATATATACAGCACAAGAAACAAGGGATAGTTCAGCCCGAACAGCCAGTCCGCCAGACCGGTCACCGAAACCCCCAGATTCTCTATGGAAATCAGAATGGTGCAGGGCAGTGTGGAAACCAGAATCTTCATCATCAGATTCCCCCTGCCAAACAAAACCGTATGGAAAAGGGGAAACAGAAACAGTGTCAGTATCCAAGTGAACATACTGTTGTCAAACAGATAATCCACCACCTGGGTCGCTATTGTCATACAGACCACCGCCGCGATCCATCCGTATTTTCGCCCCTCTTTTTTTACAGCAAAAAACTTATGCAAAAAATAGATGCTCAGCAGCGCATCCATAAATTGCCCAACCACATTGATGATCTGTCCTGCTGCGGTCTGAGTATATTCCATCATAAGCACGGTTTTCTCCCCCTCTACTGCACAAGGACACTGCACAACTGTTTTTTCAATTCGCCTACCATCCCCCGCCGGATGGGGATCTGGGTCTTATCCAGCATAATCAAATGGTCGTATTTCACCGCGTACACTTTCCTTATATTGACAATATACGACTTATGGCACCGGATCATCCCGTAGGGCGCCAACTCCCTCTCCAGATTTTTCATGGAACAGCGCAGCAGCTTTTTTCCATCCGTCAGCACCACATCCACATACTTCTCCTCCGCCTTCATATAACAGATGGAATCCCGCAAAAACACATGCTCGTATCCCGCCTCATCCACAATTCTACACAGTTCGTTTTGATCCCGCTGTCTCGTCCGCAGCTTCACCACATCCCGGATGGTTCTGTCCATGTCCTCCTGAAAGTGGGATTTCCTCACAAAGGAAAAGGGATGGGCCCGAAAGCTCTGAAATACATAGTCCTCCCGGAAGGAGACAAACACGATCAGAGTCTGATTGTCTCCCCTCCCGATCTGCTCCGCCAGATCAATGCCATTCCTATCCGGCATATCAATGTCCAGGAAGCAGATGTCATACGGCGACTGAACCGCTTCCCTCAGCAATTCCTCCGCAGAAGAATAAGTATGGAGGGAAAACTCCGCTCCATACTGTGCAAAATAATACTCCGCGTATCTTTTTATGGCTTCCAGCGATTTTTCTTCATCATCGCAGACCGCAATTTTCTCAAACAGTTTCTGTTCACTCAAAGCGAAGTCTCCCCCAAAGGCTTGGGTTTTTGTCAATCTCATCTGTCCCGCACCAGTTCATCTGTACTGTGGACTGGGTGTTGGGGTAGGGATAGTCATTGTCCGTAAGGCTGACATCGAAGTTCACCGTATCGCCCACCGTTGGCACATAGGCTTCAATATAATCATTGGAGAAGTTGGCCCAGGGGATCACAAGCTCCAGCGTATAGCCACCCTCCACAGAAGTGTAGGCCGCCTCGTACCCTTCCAGGATCTGCTCATTGCTCTCCATTCCCTGGGAGGTAAAGCGCTCCATCACTTCCCGGTCCACCATGGAGCGGTCAAAGGCCGTATACCAGTTCTGATTGTCCATCATTAGATACAGCAGGAAATCGTTGGTCCCGTAGGCAGTTCTAGCCGGATCCGCTTCCGGATCGGTGGAAATGTATATTTTCATATTATCTTCCATATTATGGGCCAGAAGTCCCACCGCGCCGAAAGCGCTGGCCTCTTTCACCTCCGCGCCAAGGTACAGATTCTCCTCATCCCACATCACGTAGACATTAGCGCTCAGGTCCGTCTCGCCAAGCCAATGCTCCGCATCCCGGGTCACCTGCTCCTGGCTGTTAATCACAATGGGGGAGGACAGATCCCACTCGTCCAGATTTCCATCGATGGTTACACCGTCCGCCGCCTGGTGCGCCACCGCCTCCGCCTGTCCCGTGGCAGCTCCGGCCGCGCTCTCGGCCGCCTGTTCCGTTGTCTGCTCTGTCACCTGCTCCGTTACCTGTTCCGTTGTCTGCTCCGCAAAGGCGGTGAAGGGGAAGGCTCCCAGGCAGCAGACTGTCAGGCAGGGTACCAGCCATCTGTTTCTTTCTTTTCTCATCCTCTCATCCTCCTGAATTCAAATTCACGATACTTTAAAATAGGCGCTGCTGTGACGGCAGCGCCTACATCATTCCTGCGTTATGCTACTGTAACTGTCTGGCTCATGTCGCCCACAGTAATGGTATGCTCGCCTGCCTCCAGAGTCAGCTCCACAGTAATCACACGGAACTGTCCCTCATCCAGGGCTACGAACTTCTCAGCCGCCACGTTCTCGCCGTCCATCACCTGTACGGTCACATGGCCGTCGCCGCCATTGTTCTTCGCCACGAAGGAAACCTCAAAGGGAACGCCAGCCTGCTGCTCGGCAGTTACCGCCACGATCTCCGTGCTGGTTCCGAACATGCTCTCCACTTCCTGCTCCTCGGTGGTCTGAGGCACAGTCAGAAGGCTCAGCTCAATGTCAGCGGGTTTGCTGTAGCTCATACCGTAATCGGTGGTCCACAGAACGTCACCCAGGTTGTTGGGCATATCCACGGTAGGATCTTCCTTGGCCATCATAGCCATGTACAGTCTAGTCTGGGTGTCCACACCGATATCATCCTGCAACTCGCCCCAGGACAGCTCATAGTCGCCCTCATTGTACGCAGTCTCATACAGGGTGCTTCCTGCGGGTTCCTTCTCGCCAAACAGCATATCCGCTGTGATGGCAGGATCCGCATAGCGGTAGAAGCTTCCCACGTTGGATCCGTGATCCGGGGTGTTGCTGAAGGTCTGCATCAGGATCGCATCGGAGGTCTCCACCTGCTCCCGTCCCGGCTCCGCGGTCACGGTGCCCTCAAAGATCAGGACGATGGGTTTGCCGGCCGCCTGAGCGTCCTCCACCATGTAGTAGTAGTTGTCATCGAAGGTGGTTACATGGAAGACGCACACATCCGCCGCATCCATGGTATCCACCACCTCGCCGTAGGCGCCGATAGCTTCGGTATCCTTCGCCTTGATGTCCTCAGTGGTTCCGTCCACGTATACCTTTGCGCCGGAGGCCAAAGGCAGAACGTTGTTGTCGTTCTTCAGCAGGATGGTGGACTCAACCATCAGCTGCTCTTCCATCTCGGTGATCTCGCTGCGGCGGGCACGGTTGATATCCTCGTTGCTAAGCACCGCGAAGGGCTCCGCCTGATATTCCTCAGAACCGATGAGGGCAAGCGCATCCTCCCAGTCAGAGTATGGATCTTCAAAGATGCCCAGATCAAACTTATTGCGCAACACTCTTGCCACATGCTCGTTGAAATCTTCCTCTGTCACCAGGCCCTGCTCCACGGCATCCACAATCAGATCCGGGAACGCGCGGCAGAAGATCTCTTCCTGATGTACGCTCAGATCATCGCCCAACACTGCGCTGTAGCAGCTGAACATATCAACGCCCGCGTTCAGAATCATAGCGTAGCGTTCCACCGCAGACAGAGTAGAGATGTCCGTGCCGTCAGAGGTCACACCGGTGTTTGACATAATCCAGGAAATATCCAGAGGCCAGTCAAGGCAAACAACGCCGTCATATCCCAGATCCTCTCTCAGGATATCGTAGGTATCCTTGTCCATGTAGCCCTGCACGCCGGGGGTGATACCCTCGTTGTTGTTGGTCATGATGTAATCTGTTCCGGCATCCACCACAGCCTGCCAGCCGATCATCCAGCTGTCCAGCAGGTTAGCCGGTGACTTTGCATCCACGTAAGCATTTCGGCCGCCGCGGGCGATAAAGTGTTTGGAGTGAGCGCTCCAGCCGTTATCCTGGTAAGCGTTGGTCTCGGTGGCCGCCATCTCGGCAATGTACTCGGGGTCATCGCCGTAGAAGCTGCCGATCTCATTTCCATAGCCGTGGAACACCTGATGATATCCCAGAGCCGCAGACTCTTTGGAGTACTCTGATACTAAATTATACAGCAATTCCTCGTCATGCGCCACACCAAATGCATAGTGGGGCATATCGATCATGCCGCCCCAGGTGTTGTAGGAGCGGTCTCCGGAAAATACCGCCGGGATACCCAGTCTGGAGTCCTCCGCAATACCCTGAATCTGATTGAACAGATCCAACTGGTCCTTGGGATTTCCGGTCAGAGCCGCGATAAAGGTGGTTACATTGGTCTCCTGGATCTGGTAGGCCATGGGCACCACATTGGTTCCGCTTACTTCCACCAGAGGTTCTGTGGAGTAAAGACAGGTCTCGGGGTCATCCACATAGGGGATACCGATGACCGATACGTTTGACCGCTCTTCCACGGAATCTCCCAGGTCCGATACCGTGCTGCCGTTGCTTCCGAAGATGCAGGAAAAGAGCAGCGTTCCCGCCTTCTCCTCCGGGGTCATCTGGGAAATCAGGTCCTGTACTCTTGTCTCCTGATCCTGGCGCCAGTCCTCATAGACATCCAGCTCTCCGTCCTTGTCCAGATCTCTGAAATACAGACCGTCCACTTCCATAAATCCGTCTTCGTTTTGGCTGCTCAGGCGCACCTGCTCACCGTCCGCTTCAATATAATAGAAGCCGGAGGAACTGGTCTTGATCACGGAATTCTCTTCCGCGAGGGCAACCACGGGAGCGGCAAACGCATTTAGAGCCATCGTTGCAGAAAGCATCAATGCGATTTTCTTCATACTGTTTTCTCCTTTTTCATACATTACACTCGTTAATACATCCCTCATTTCGGATCTTTGCGCACAGACCCGATCAAGCATTTCTGTCACGGCCGCAACTTAGCTTGGTTAAATTATACAATGTCGTTCTGGCATCTATCAAGTATATTGGTATTAATTGCAACTTTTTGTCCCGAAATGCAAGTTCTATATGTCAATTCGCCGGTCATCCTGTTTTTCCATTTTTTGCTTTCTTGCCAAGCTGCCGCAAACCGGCAGGATCCGCCTTTTTTGTCTGCGCATCCTGTCCAAGAACCTTGCTGCGCCGAAAAGGGCCGCTGCGGGCCAGACTGTCTGTCTGCTCCGCGGCGGCCCCATTCAGCCGTTTCGGGATTTCCCGAACCGTATTTTCTTTTATTCTCCGAATACCGGAAGTTCCGTCTTATACTCTGCCATGGAAGAAGCAGGATCGCTGGTATCAATAGGCTTCAGGGTATAAGTGTACTCGTAAGTCTGATCGGCAGGATTCTGATACTGAGTCAGGGGCATCGCTCCCCAGGAATTATCTCCGCCAACACCCATCTGGCGCTCATTGAGGCGCAGGGTGATGGTGCTGGGTGTAGGCAGCGTGTAGGAGTGCAGGTTCGTATTCAGCTCCTCCGGAGTGTAATACAGCGCGTTGAACTCCATGGTGCCCTCTGCCTTAGCCAACAGGCCGATGCCGTCATCGTTGGTCATGCTCACCCATCTTACATCCGTGCGGTTTCCGGTCTCCTGCGGCTTAATATAATCCACATAGAAGTTGTCCACCGTATTGGTGTAAATACCCACATTGTATCCGGTCTGTCTGTCAATATAGTTCTCATCCGGACCTTTTCCGTACCAGGTCACGTTATCAAACTCCAGCGGCATCTGCAGCAGGTTGCCAACCTCCGGGATCATGGGCAGATCCGCGCTGCCCGGTACCAATGTGCTGGTCACCTTCACATCGCCGGTTCCGTAGATGGTGTACACCTGGGTGTAATCGGACTCCACATCGGTGGGCAGTTTGGAGGTCACTGTGATCTGTACTGCCTTGTCCGTGCTCTCTACCTTCACATCCTGGATCTGGCGGTCAGCGCCTGCGTATCTCCAGGTAGCCAGAGTCAGCATAGAGTAATAACCCAGGTCGCTGTCCGTAGCCGCTCTCCAGAAGTTGGGGATGGGGCTGTTGGCAATCAGCTCGGTATCCTGGAACTTGAAGGAAGCAATGGTTCCGGTATGCTTGTCAAAGGTCAGGGTGAAATTCTCACCGGCAATGTTGACACAGTCCTCTGTGTCATCCGCAGTCAGCGCCGGAATCTCATCCATGGTCATGGACACGTTCTCCGGTACCTCCACCGGAAGCTTAAACTGTCCCATAGCGATCTCATGGCCGGCGTCAGCCCAGGACTCATTCTCTTTCAGCTTGAAGCTGATGTTTACAAAGTACTCCGCTCCTGCCTTGGGATCGGTGATCTCATATGGCACCTTCAGGGTTTTCTCGGTGAGCGGCGGAAGATTCATCTGATCCTCGTCAAAGGTTCCGGACTGAATGGTCACGCCGTCCTCCTGGAGCTCCCAGGTTCCCTCATATTTATTCATATTGGTGAACAGGAACTTATTCTTTACCACGATCTCCTGCTTGGTCAGATCTCCTGCCTCCACGCCGATCTCCTGGTACACTTTCTTTACTTCCACAAGTTCCGGCTGCGGATCACGGTCCGGTCCCACCAGTCCGTTGGCGCAGAAGTTCTTGTTGTTGGGGTTGCCCTCGGGAATGTCTCCCCAGTCTCCGCCAAAGCTGTAATACTGATCTGTGTCGTACGTTTTCTCTGTGGCTTCCTCAAAGTCCAGCCAAACAACGGTATTTTCATCCGCGCTGCGGCCCTCGTCAGCCAGTTCTTCCGCGCTGAGCGCTCTGTTGTAGATGCGCACACTGTCAATCAGGCCCTCGAAGGTGGCAGGCACGTTGGGGTTCTGCGCATCGTAGGAAACATCCGCGCCAATACCCACCGCGTTGCCTCCAGTCTTGATGCCGTTGGTATCCTGGGCAGTAGCCACAGCCTCTCCATCCAGATACAGAGTCAGGTTCTCACCGTCAAAGGTGCCGGCCACATGGTGCCACTCGCCTGCCCAGTTCTCCGGTGTGGGGATGGAAGCCGCCACTTTTCCGTAAAGTCCAGACTCTTCGTCATATACCGTATTGTAGATATAAAACTCCAGCACATCCTCGGTCTCGCCGGTCTCCTCATCCGTGGTGACACGTCTCTGCAGACCATAGGACTCTGTGGACATCCACTCGTCATTTCCCTTGGTGATGATGGGGCTTGTGCGGTCAGAAGCCTCCGGTTTTACCCACGCTTCCAGGGTGAAGGGATCATTTCCGCCGAATACCAGCGCCTTGTCAACCTTGCACTCCGCATATCCGCTCAGGGCTTTTCCGCTCTGGCCTTCCTCCGCCAGCTCACCCTTTAAGGTCACTTCAATATCCTGTCCCGCATTGGTCAGGATCTGGCTGGTGGGAGTATCCATGGTGATGGCCTGCTCCACCCAGTCCCAAATAAATCCGCCCTGAAGGTTCGGATATTTTTCAAATACATCCCAGTACTCCTGGAGATTTCCCACACCGTTGCCCATGGCATGTGCGTACTCACACTCCAGTGCCGGCTTGTCTCCGTAGATTCCCCACCAAACCATGGGGTTGGCAACCTTGTCCACTGTGGAGGCATCCGCGTTCACCCGGCGGTACATTCTGGACCACACATCCACTTCCGGAATCTCACGGTCCGCCTCGTAATGAACAAATCTGGTGGGATCCAGCTCCTTGCACAGATTGCCCAAAACTGCCCAGGTATCACCGTTGTAGGATTCATTGCCCAAAGACCAGGAAACAATAGCCGGGTGAGTCTTGCTTCTCTCGATGGCGCTGGTCATTCTGTCCTTGCAGGCCTCGATCCATCCCCAGTCACTCTGCGGAATGTAATCATTGACACCGTGGGACTCAATGTTTGCCTCATCGATCACATACAGTCCATACTCGTCACACAGATCATACCATCTGGCCTCATTGGGATAGTGGGAACTGCGGACCGCATTGATATTATTCTGTTTCATCAGCTTAATATCTTCGATCATGCTCTCTTCAGTGATATGTCTTCCCGTCACAGGGCTTGTCTCATGACGGTCCACGCCTCGGAACATGATGGGCTGACCATTGATCAGGATCTGAGACTTGTTGGTTCCTTTGTTGACAATCTCAATTTCGCGGAAGCCCACATTGCAGCCGGCGGTCTCGATCAGATTGCCCTCAGGATCCTTCAGCTCGTACACCAGCTGATACAGGTAGGGATCCTCCGCAGACCACTGTCTCGGCTCCTTCACCTCAACGGAACCCTCAAAGAACGCTTCCTTCTCATGGAACCTGGCTTCCATCGTCTCTTCAAACACCTGGTTGCCCTCTGCGTCAAAAAGATGCGCCGTCACTGTACAGCCCTGCTGGGCGGGATCCACCGTATTGTAACGTCTGGCGGTAGCGCTCAGATCGATGGTGGCGTTCTTGTACTCATCGTCAAAGGTTGTTACATAATTGAAATCGAACAGAGAGGCTTCCTTGTTCTTAGCAAACAGGAAGACGTCGCGGAAAATTCCGCTCAGGCGGATCATATCCTGGTCCTCCAGATAGCTGCCATCGGACCAGCGGTATACCTGCACCGCAATCACGTTTTCCTCTCCTGCGGGATTCAGATAGGGGGTCAGATCAAACTCCGACGCCGTATAGCTGTCCTCCGCGTATCCCACTTTCTGACCATTCACCCACAGATAGAAAGCGGACTCTACACCCTGGAACGAAACGAAAACTTCTTTTCCGTCCCAATCCTCCGGTGTGGTAAAGGTTCTGCGGTAATGCCCCACCGGATTATAGATAGTGGGAGCCACGCCCAGCTCCGGTATCTCAGTGCCCTCCCAGGGCATCCTGGTGTCCGTGTAATTGGGATGATCGTATCCTTCCGTCTGCCAGTTGGACGGCACCTCAATGTCGTCCCATCCGCTGACGTCATAGGCGGGATCCATAAATTCCATATTTCTTCCTGAGGGATTCTCAGAAAGCATAAATTTCCAGGCGCCATTCAGAGTTTCATAGTCAATCTCTGTATCCGCGCCCCTCACTCTGGCCGCTTCCACACTGTCATACGATTTAAAAATGGTATGGGCGTCTTCCCGGTTTACCTGGAATACCGCTCTCTGATCATACCACTCTTCTCCCGGAAAAGCCGGAGCTTCCTGTTCCTGTGTCATATCGTCTCCTACGTTTTGACCGCTTCCGTCGTTTGATGCCTCTGACGCCAAAACAGTCACGCCATTGGACAACAGCATGGACGCCGCCAGCACGGATACGAGAATCCGGTCAGCTAATTTTTTTCGTTTCATAATGATTTCTCCCTTATAATATACGTTAATTTATGTGATGTCATCAAATTTTTTTCGTTTTTCCCCCTTTCTTCCTTGATGACTAGGTTCACTCTTTCCTATATGTTGAAAAGAATATTTTCAGAAACCTGTTTTCATAATTATTCATCTTTTCTCTGCTTTTTGAT
>DBFBJF010000141.1:0-3149 GCA_048203265.1 Candidatus Merdiplasma sp. | reverse complement strand
CACTAAGCTGGGAGCACCCAAGGACTTTGAGGTGACGGTGCGCAACCTGAAGATTTCCGCCGGAGCCGGCTTCATTGTGGCCCTGACCGGAGAGATCATGACCATGCCCGGACTGCCCAAGGTACCGGCTGCAGAGCGTATTGATGTGGATGAGACCGGAAAGATTTCCGGATTGTTCTAAAAAACGCGGAAAAAGCCGCGTTTTCTGAATGGAAAAAGTGTGGATTATGAGCGCTTCTGCTTTTGATGCCCATGAGGCATTGAAAGCGGAAGCAGTTCATCTCCCATTTTCATAATTACGAAAAAAAGAAGGAGGAAAGATCCCATGGGATTTTCAACTGTACCATGTAACGAGTTCGTAGAAGTTTTGGCTTCCAAGGCGCCGGTTCCCGGCGGCGGCGGCGCGTCCGCCCTGGTGGGCGCTGTGGGTACCGCCCTGGGCAACATGGTGGGCAGCCTGACCGTCGGCAAAAAGAAGTACGCTGACGTGGAAGCTGAGATGTACGAGCTGAAGGAAAAATGTGACAAACTTCAGAAGGAACTTCTGGAGCTGGTGGAAAAAGACGCAGAGGTATTTGAGCCCCTGTCAAAGGCATACGGAATGCCCAGAGCCACCGAGGAGGAGAAGGCTGAGAAGGCCAGAGTGATGGAAATTGTGCTGAAAGACGCCTGTTCCGTTCCGATGGAGATCATGGAGAAGTGCTGCGAGGCCATAGAGGTGATCAAGGAATTTGCCGCTAAGGGTTCTGCCCTGGCGATCAGTGACGCCGGTGTGGGCGCCGCCTTCTGTAAAGCTGCTTTAAAGGGAGCGAGCCTGAACGTGTACATCAATACAAAGTCCATGGCCAATAAGGAGTACGCTGCCGAGCTGAATGCGAAAGCAGATGCCATGCTGGAGAAATATGCTCCCATGGCAGATGAAATCTTTGACAGCGTGCTGGCAAGATTGAAGGGCTGATGGGAAGAAGAATAGGAAAAGGAGATTTTAGCAATGGCAAAACAGTTACTGGGCAAAGAGGTAAATGCTTCTTTGAATGAAAGAATTAAGGCACAGGTGGCCGAGCTGCAGGCGAAGGGCGTAACCCCTACTCTGGGCGTTATCCGTGTGGGTGAGAATCCCAGCGATATTTCTTATGAGAAGGGAGCAACCAAGCGGTGTGAGACTCTGGGCGTGGCCTGTGAGAAGATTCTGCTCCCGGAAGATGTGTCCCAGGAGGAACTGCTCTCCGTTATCGACAAAGTGAACAAGGATGATAAAATTCACGGCGTTCTTCTGTTCCGTCCCCTGCCGAAGCATCTGGATCAGGCAGTGATTGAAAACGCGTTGGATCCGGCCAAGGACGTGGACTGCATGACTGATGGCTCTATGTCCGGTGTATTTACCGGCAAGAAAGTGGGCTTCCCGCCCTGCACACCTCAGGCATGTATGGAGATCCTGGATCATTACGGAATTGACTGCACCGGTAAGAAAGCAGTTGTGATCGGACGTTCTCTGGTGGTTGGAAAACCGGCGGCGATGATGCTGATCAAAAAGAATGCCACCGTTACCGTCTGCCATACCAAAACCGTGGATATGCCCTCTGTGACCAGAGAGGCGGATATTCTGATTGTGGCCGCAGGCCGTGCTGGCGTGGTGGGGGCTGAGTATGTGAAACCCGGCCAGGTAATTATTGATGTGGGCATCAATATGAACGCCGAAGGCAAGCTCTGTGGTGATGTGGATTATGCCGCAGTGGAGCCCATCGTGGACGCCATCACTCCCGTTCCCGGCGGTGTGGGTAGCGTGACCACCTCTGTGCTGGTGAGCCATGTGGTGGAAGCGGCAGCCAGAACTTTGGAGGCGTAAGAGCTGTATTTTGATGAAAATAGGTGATTGATAAAAAGGGCCTTCTGAGATCATGGATACTGAATAGTAACAGGCCATGGGTCTCAGAAGGCCCAAATGAATTGCCAAAGAGAGAAAAATAGTCTATAGTTAACAGTAAAAAAGCAAAGGGAGAGTAGAAAAGTGGAAGATCACAGAAATGCCATTCGATATATGGGCGATGTTTTCCGGCATATTTACAAAAATAAAGCCAGCTCCAGGCAGATGATTGCCTCGGACCTGGGGCTAAGCCTTCCTACTGTGACTATGACTTTAAATTACCTGATGGAAAAAGGTCTGGTTTACCATGCGGGAGAGTTTGAATCCACAGGCGGGCGGAAGGCTGGAATGATCAGTGTCGTGCCGCAGGCGGGTTTGGCAGTAGGAGTTGATATCACAAAAACATCTCTGGTATTTGTCCTGATTGATTTGAATTTGGAAATTTTGGACTGTGTGAAAATGCACATCCTATTCGAAAATTCAGAAGAGTATTATGAGACGATCCGTAATCAGATTGAACAAATGCTGAAACGAAACCAAGTGGATATGGACCGGTTTCTCGGAGTGGGCATTTCGCTTCCAGCTATTGTCAGCGAGGATCAGAACACGATTTCTTATGCCACCGTGATTGACCTGCCCAATGATTTTTATGAGCGGATGAGAGAGAAAATCCCCTACCCGGTACGGCTGTTTAACGATGCAAACTCTGCCGGATGGGCGGAGTTATCCGCTGTGGGAAATCAGCCGCCGATGGTATATTTATCTTTGAGCAGCAGTGTGGGCGGTGCCATTATTTTGAACAAAGTTTATACGGGCAGCAACTGGCGGGGGGCGGAGTTTGGACACATGACTATTGTCCCTAATGGAAAAAGATGTTATTGCGGCAGCTATGGTTGTCTGGATGCTTATTGCCGTGCGGGGATGCTGTCATCTTTCACGGACGGAGATATTAGGGAATTTTTTGCTCAATTGAAAAAGACAAATAATGAGGGATACTGGCAGGTGTTTCGCGAATACATGGAGCATCTGTCTGTGGCAGTAAATAACCTTAGAATGTGCCTTGACTGTGACGTGGTGCTGGGCGGCAGTGTGGGCGCATGCATGGAGGAATATTTGGAAGAGTTCCGGGAAATCGCGAAAGCGCGGACACCGTTTGAAAATAATGCGGATTATATTAAAGCCTGCTCGTTCCGCACGGAGCCCTCAGCCGTGGGTGCGGCGATTTATTATGTGGATCGGTTTGTGCGAAAAATGTGACAGGCCACTTGGGATAAAATTACTAAAT
>DBFBJF010000140.1:0-6067 GCA_048203265.1 Candidatus Merdiplasma sp. | reverse complement strand
GTCATGGCCGGTCTGACCACCTTTTTTACCATGGCCTACATCATCGTGGTGAACCCCAACGTGCTCAGTGAATCCGGCATGGAGTGGGGTGCCGTCTTTCTGGCTACCATCATCGCCTCCATCATCGGCACACTGGTGATGGGACTGTTCGCCAACGTCCCCTATGCCCAGGCACCGGGCATGGGGCTGAACGCATTTTTTGTCTACACCGTATGTTTCGCTCTGGGCTTTACCTGGCAGCAGGCGCTGTCTATGGTATTCCTCTGCGGACTGATCAACATTCTCATCACGGTAACCAAAATCCGCAAGGTGATTATCTCCGCCATCCCTGTCAGTCTTCAGAATGCCATTGGAGGCGGCATCGGTGTGTTTGTGGCCTATATCGGACTGCTGAATGTGGGTTTCATCAGCTTTGAGTCCGGTGTCCCTGCCATCCCCACGCTGAATCAGCCCTCCTTCTGGCTGTTTCTCATCGGCCTGGTGCTGACGATCGTGCTTCTTCTGTGCAACGTGAAGGGCGCTATCCTCATCGGCATTGTCATCACCGCACTCCTGGGAATCCCCCTGGGTGTCACCAACACCGGTGATTCAGTCAGCTTCACCGAGGCCTGCCGGGCGCTGCCCTCCACCTTCGGCGTGATCTTCACCTCCCAGGGACTTCCCTCCCTGTTCTCTGATGTGACAAAGCTTCCGCTGGTGCTGATTACCATCTTTTCCATGAGCATCTCCGACACCTTTGACACCATCGGCGGTTTCATCGGAACGGGCCGGCGCAGCGGCATTTTCAGCGAGGAGGATGAGCGGGCCATGGCTTCCGGCTCCGGTTTTCAGTCAAAGATGGACAAGGCTCTGTTCTCAGACGCCATCGCCACCTCCATCGGCTCCATTTTCGGCACCTCCAATACCACCACTTTTGTGGAGAGCGCCTCGGGAATCGAGGCCGGAGGACGCACCGGGCTCACCAGCGTGGTAGTTTCCATCTGCTTCGCCCTCAGCGCCTTCCTGGCCACCTTTGTCAGCGCCATCCCCTCCGCCGCCACAGCCCCGGCCCTGGTAGTGGTGGGTATCATGATGACCTCCACCTTCCGGGAAATCAAATGGGAGGATTTCTCCGAGGCGGTTCCCGCCTTTTTCGCAGGTCTGTTTATGGCGCTGTGCTACAGCATTTCCTACGGCATCGCCTTCGGCTTCATCTCCTACTGCGTCGTAAAGATCTGCAGACGGGAAGCCAAGAGCATACACCCCATTCTCTGGGTTTCAACGGTGCTCTTCATTTTGAACTTTGTGCTGCTGGCGGTAATCTGACCCTCCAGAAAAGATCAGCTGTCCCATTATAATAGCGTTTTCAAAAATAAAAACAAAACCGCCCCTTGCATGTGGAATTTCCCATTTTCTACACGCAAAGGGCAGCTTGCAGTTTTATGATATTCTAAATCTTTACTTTGTCACTTTCCAATCCCAAACTCCAATATCGCGCAGAGAAATGGAATTCAGATCCTCAGTTACATCCCCCAGTCTGGAGCTGTAGGTGGTGCAGTCGTACGTCCCAACCACAAACACCACCGGAGCCTGGTCATGCACATAAGTCAGATATTCCTGGAAGATTTCCTTTGCGGCATCGGGATCACTCTCAGCCTGATAGGCCTGCTGATATTCTTTATAAGTCATATCCGTTACCGAAGACAGGGTTGCCATGGTGGGGTCGATCTGTCCATCGTAATAGCAGACATCCGGAGAGATACCGAAACCGATCATTCCCGCATCATAAGTTCCCTCTGCTCCTTTGGTCAGATCCGCAAACATAGCGGTTCCCTCTACAACCTCAACGTCCACGTCAAAGCCTACCGCTTCCAGATTCTGCTCAATGATGGCGCACATTCTTTCACGGGTTCCTGCAGAGGTAGCAATCGTCAGATGCCCGTCAAAACCATCTGCCATGGCTTCCTGAAGAAGCTGAGACGCCAATTCCGTGTCATGTACATAGGTAATATCTTCCGGCATCATCTCATTGCTGAAAGGCAGGAAGGATTCCATAGGCTCTGCCATGCCCATAAGGAGCTGATCCGCAATCAGCTGTTTGTCAATTGCGTAGTTTACAGCCTGACGCACTCTCTGGTCTGTAACCCGCTGATTGTTGAAGGACAGATACCAGGTCGTAGCAGGCTCTTCCACCATCTCCACTGTAATGTTATCCAGAGACTGCAGTCCCATTGCCTCATCATTGGAGATCTGGGAAAACTGACAGTCAATTTCTCCTGACATCAGCGCAGTGGCCAGGGCCGTGCTGCTCATCACTCTCAGCACCATCTGGCTGTAATGTGCCTCTCCCAGATAGTAATCTTCAAATCGGTCCAGATGCAGTTCTGATCCGGCTACCACGCTGTTGAACTTACAGGGGCCAGAGCCAACCGGTGCCTGGAAGAACTCGTTGGAGGCAATGTTCTCAGAGGGCACATCCCCAAGCAAATGCTCCGGAAGGGGCGTCAGCAGCCAGGAGTAAGAAATCAGGTAGGTATCTTCCTTCATGGGGTTCTTAAAGTTCACTTCCAGAGTATAATCATCCACGGCATAGATGCCCAACTCCTGGCCCTCTTCCACATCACCGGCGTCATTGGTGCCGGCATAAATATTTAAGGCGGAATGATCTGCAAAACCACTGTTTGGATCTGCCAGCAAGTTCATGGCAAACACCCAGTCACTGGCGGTCACCGGTTCCCCGTCATGGAACGTGGAGTTGGGATTCAGATGGAAAGTCATGCTCATGCCGTCATCCGCCATTTCCCAGCTCTCCGCTGCCCTCGGGTAAATTCCCTCCTTGGTGCAGTATACCAGCTTATCATAAATCATACTGATCACGATACCACTGTAAGAATTTCCGCTGTTGTTTGAGAAAGGCGTCAGATCCGCCCAGGACGAAGTTAAGCCCCAAACAATCGTGGCATCATCATCATACTCCACGCTCTCCGCCAACGCTGCTGTGCTTGTTCCCAGAGCACTGACGCACATTGCCGCGGCGGCGGCCATCGCTACAAAAGTCTTTTTTAATCGTTTCATAGTTTTCCTCCTCTTATGCATTCTTCTGTATTCCGTTTACCTGCTGGGGTAAACCGGTCTATTATAAACAGGATATCCTGTTTACAATCTATGAAAAAGTTTGATCCAGCAAATTGCTGACCGAGAAATGGTAGTCAGCAGGCGGTTCCTCCTTTAAAAGATATCTGACAAAGTAATCCAGCTTTTTTCTGATAAAGTAAGGATTGCCAGGCACGTTATGATTTGTCCGGGGCAATATCAGGAAATCAAAATCCTTATCCTCCCGGATCAAGGCGTCCACAAGGCGAACACTCTGAGAAAAAGCCACATTGCAGTCCATTGCCCCGTGGACAATAAACAGCTTTCCTTCCAGATGGGACGCCAGCGCGGTATTGTCTCCCTTTTTATAAATTTCTGGATTATATAGTCCATAATACCGTTCCGTCCACATGTTATCATACATTCTTTGGTCATGGTTGCCCGCCGATGCCACGCCTACCTGATAGGTTCCCGGATATTCCAACATAGCTCTGACCGCGGCGTACGCTCCTCCTGAGTTTCCCCAGATACCTGCCCTGCTCCAGTCCAGGAAAGGAAACTGTTCTTTCAGCTGTTCGCGAACCGCAATGTGATCCCACAGCCCCGCGCAGCCATGAATATTCTCATAGCTGACTCCGTGAATTTCCATTCCTCGTCCCGGGGTCCCGAGGCCATCCAGGATAAATCCAGCGAATCCGACCTGGGCAAAAGACTGAAGACCTCCGAATATTTCCCTTCCCCCTTCTACCTTCCAGGTAAAAGCCTTCGGCACATTGCAGCACTGCATACCTCCATAGGCATAATCGATGACCGGATACTCCCTCCCCTCCTCCAGATTTGCCGGAGGAATCAGGATTCCGTAAAGAGGCGTCTTTCCGTCGCTGGCTGTCACAGTAAACCGTTGGGGGATCTGATATCCCAGTTCCAAAAGTTTTTCAACGTCCGCCTCCTCCAGTGTCTTTACCAGAGTACCATCCAATTTTCTCAACACAGTTACAGGCGGCTTATCCACTCTGGACCAGGTATCTGCAAAGTACTGCCCGTAAATCCGGACTTCATGCTCCCCGTCTTCCGGAGTCAAAATCTGGAATCCGCTTCCATCAAAATGGACCCGGCACAAATAGTGATAGTAAGGGTCCGTGGACAGGGAAAGAGCATTGGCCATATAGTATAACCACTGACCCTCCTCATCCTTCAGCTTCAGCACCCCCGCAATCGAATCCTCCGGTGTCACCGGATTCAGCAGTTCCCCGGTCTGCGCATCGAACCGATACATTCTGGCCTTTCCGGACCGCTCAGACTGCCAGAATACATATCGTTTATCTGCGGTAAGAAAATTACTGTATGGATATGCCCCAAAGCCGTCATATCTTCCATAGGTGCCCAGATTCAGAAACTTTTCAGCCTCCTCCGCAATCACTGTTCTGGTATGTCCGTTGGCTGCGTCAACCACATGGAAAAATCCTTTTTTATCGCCTCTGGTCGTGCTGGTATAGTAAATACAGGAATCATCCTCCAGCCATACCGCCATCTCATATTTTTTGTTCAGAATGAAATGGCTCGCCGCAACAGGCGGGCCCTCCACCTGATACTTTTTTTTCGTGTCCAGATGATAGATATAAAAGTAGGCCAGCGGAACCCTGTCATCCTCCGGAAGCGAACAGTGGTAGGAAATCAGCTCCGGGCGAATGCTTTCTTTTCCCTCCCGGTCAAATGATTTGAGAATATAAAATTCTTTTACCCCCCGCATATCCAGTTTATAGGTGAGAAACATTTCCGAATTATGACTCCAGAGCACCCCGGCAACCGGTGATATCCCGGCCTGTCTCTCTCTCACCACATTGATCTGCTCTGCCTCTGCGCCGTATGCGAAATCTTTTTCTCCGTCAAAGGTAAGCTGTTCTGTCCTGCCTGTTCTTTTGTCTCTCAGATACAGGTTGTAATCCTTCACAAAAATTTCTTTCTTCCCATCCGGCGAAACCACTGATGTGTCCTGCTCTTCCCACTCCAGTTTTTCCAGTTTCTTTTGTTCCAGATCATAACGCCAACGGTATCCGTCCGCAGTGAACTCCAGCATTCCTTCCCTGTAGTCAGCCTGACGAAAGGGCAGCTGCTCATGTCCCATTAAATTTGCCACCTCATCCGCGTCAAACAAAGGCCATTCCTGTCCTGTCACTGCATCCTGCCCGATAAAATCTGTACGAATTTTTTCTGCCACTCTCGTCTGTCTGCTGTAGAAAAAGGTGTGATCTGTCATCCAGACCAGTTTGGGCGCACCGTTTAAGACAGCGTCCTCCAACTTCCACGGCATCAGATACTCCGCTTTCTCATATGCTTTTTTCAGCTCTGCTTTTTCCATGTATGAACCTCCCGAACTCCTGCTTGTCAAAACTCTCCCAGGCAGTGGCACGCCACATTATGTCCTGCCTTATGGGCTTCCAGTTTCGGTTCAATCTCCCCGCACTTCTCCCTGGCGTAAGGACATCTCGTATGAAACCGGCATCCTTTTGGTGGTTCGATGGGACTGGGCATATCTCCTTGAAGAATCATCTTCTCCTTTTTCACATTCACATCCGGGATGGGAATCGCTGACAGCAGCGCCCGCGTATAGGGATGCGCCGGATTTTGAAACAGCTCTTCTTTTGTGGCCTCCTCTATGACCTTTCCAAGGTACATCACGGCCACGCGGTCACAAAGATAACGCACCACACTCAAATCATGGGAAATAAACAGATAAGAAATTCCATGCTTCTTCTGTAAATTTTTCAGCAGATTCAGCACCTGGGATCTCACCGATACGTCCAGGGCGGACACCGGTTCATCGCAGACGATGAACTCCGGCTGCAGTACCACTGCTCTGGCAATAGCCACCCTTTGTCTCTGCCCGCCGGACATTTCATGGGGATACTTATCCATCTGATTTTCTCCCAGACCCACATCCTCCAAGATTTCTCTTACCTATCTGTCTCTCTCCTCCTTTGTCCCGATCTTATGA
>DBFBJF010000139.1:0-3395 GCA_048203265.1 Candidatus Merdiplasma sp. | reverse complement strand
GATAGGGTGTGGAAATTATAAAATTTCTTTATCAACCAATGATTGAAGGAGGAGGAATTTTATGATGGACAGAAAACACAGAATGCCAAAGCGATTTGTCACGGCTTTGCTGTCAGCGGCAATGGTGGCAGGAATGGCAGGAAATGTAATGGCACAGGAAGGGCATTATACCGATGTAGATCTGCAGGAAGGCGGAGTGTGGTATGAGCTGAATGTGGGGACATTTTGCGACAGCGACGGAGATGGAACAGGAGATTTTACCGGAGCGCGGCAGAAGCTGGACTATCTGGAGGAGCTGGGAGTGACGGGTATTTGGGTACAGCCCATCAATACCTCCAATGCATCGGCCTACAGTACCATTGACTATTATGGCCTGAATACAGCTTACGGAACAATGGAGGAGCTGAAAGCCTTCCTGGAAGCTGCTCATGAGAAAGGGATCAGGGTTGTGATGGACCTGGTGATCAATCACTGCGCCTACAATAATCCTTGGTTTGAAGAGGCGCTGCAGGGGCCCACACTGGAGGATGGGAGCAAGAACAAATACTTTGACTGGTTCAATTTTGTCCCTAAGGATGCCAATTTTGTTGACAAGTCCGCACTTGAAATTCAGGAAGAGAGAAATGCTTATAAAGAGGAGCATGGGAATCTGGAGGGATGGACAGAAGAATATCCTATGACTGGAGGCACCTATAACGGAGATAATGCCAATGGTCGGTTTGAATCAGTGTGGTGGACAACCGATCAGCTGCCGGATGATTCTCCATATCAGGGAGCAGACTTCGATTATACCTGGATTGACATTTTTCAGGACAATGTGCCGGACCTGAATTTTGATAACCAGGAGGTGCGTGATGAGTTTATTAATTGCGCCAATTTCTGGCTGGATCTGGGATTTGACGGTTTTAGGCTGGATGCGGCCCGGCATATTTTCGGGGATTATCTTTCTAATATTTACAGTGATGAAATATTTGAAAAGAATATGGATTTCTGGAAGGAATTTAGCAAGGGTGTTCGCGCCCAGCATCCGGATGCCTATTTGATTGCGGAAGTATGGGATAAAGATGAAAATCATATGATTCCTTTTATCGAAAACGGGTGGCTGGACAGTCTGTACAATTTTAATCTTGGAAGCAAGATGCTGATGGCTGCAAAGAATGAAAGCACTGCCTACCAGTATGTGGAGGGAGAGGAAGCTTTGACGGATACAGACAGTGATGATCTGAACCTTGTGACAGATCTGATTGCGTATCTGGATCGCTGTGAGAAAGCCTCCGGAGGTTCTTACGTGGATTGTCCCTTCCTGGCTAATCACGACCAAGCGCGCGTAATGGAACAATTGGAGGGAAATGAAAATCACGCCCGGACAGCGGCTTCCATGCTGGCTACCATGCCGGGTAATTCCTTCCTCTACTACGCGGAGGAACTGGGAGCTACAGAGGGATGGGCTATGATGCCCTGGACCGGAGGAGAAGGATCCGTAGAACAGGCAGAGAACGGAGAAAATAGTCTCTATACCTACTATAAAGAGATCCTTAATCTGAAAAAAGACACAGACGTGATCAGAAACGGCGATATAGACACGTATGAGACGGGGGATCAGGGCATAGTATCTTATATCCGCATGACTGAGGATGAGAGTATGCTGGTACTGATCAACCTGACAGGGGAAACAAAGACGCTGGAGCTGGCTCCCTCTGAGAAATACGGAGAATTTACCGGTATTTATTTCCAGAGCTCTGACGATACAGAGAGCAGCCTGGATGGCAGCCAGGTACAGATCAAACCGTATAGTATGCTGGTCTTGGAGTGATCTTGCAGATATAAAAAAGCAGCGGAGGGCTTGAGAAAAGTTCCTCCGCTGTTTTTTGATCATCTTTTTGTATTTGAAATTCGGACTGAGAGCTTTACGGCAAAATGTCGGAAAATTTTCTCCGACAAAATTCATAAAAGGAGAATTTTGCAGGACAAAGCTAATAAGATGTACTGTATAAGTTTCGGGAGTTGTTCGGTCTACTCAGGGCGCGAAAAGGAACTGCCGCGATTAAGGAGAGGTTAGTATGAATCGTGAGACTGTGTTGCCAAAAAACATACGCCAGATTGGGGAGAAACAGCAGGATAAAAAGGTTTATCTGGAGGATTATGTGATTACGTTTATCCGCAGAAAAGAGAAGGAGCGGAGGGAAAGAACTGCTCCGGTGTACTGCTGGGCGCAATTCAGCAGGAGGGAGAGGATAGCTTCGTGTTTGTCAGAAGGGCGCTTGTGCTGGATGATCAGGAGGAGGACCCTCAAAAGCGATGGAAGCTGATGGAGGATGATGGAGGAAGAAAAGGAGAAAAAAATTCCGGGAGCAAGCCAAATTTCACTACATGGTCCTGGCGCACATTGCTGAAAGCTTCTTCCTTTTCCTTTGTCCGAAATTCTTCTTCCGCTGCCTGCGAATTAAAACCGAGTATACTTTTCACATCAGTTCTATTGACAAACTTTTCGATCCCTTCAAAAGCGCCGCCGCAGATAAATAGAATATCGGAAGTATTGATTTTAATTTTCTGCTCATATGGATGACATCTGCCGCCGGTCACCACTACTTCCGCATTCATCCCCTCAATGATTTTTGGCAGCGCCTGCAGCACCCCTTCCCCGTTTTTGTGCGATACGCCCGCATGCACGCTCCGCCTTTGTCTTCCATTGACAGCATTCAACTAACCATTATATAATAAAGCAGTTTATTAAACGGAAAGACCTCCTGACGCCATCACACGGCGAAGGGATGGGAGAATGTTTATCGGAGGAAAATGGAAATGGCTTCCCTATTGTTGGCGATTATTTATCTGGCCTTCATCAGTCTTGGACTTCCGGATTCCCTGCTGGGATCCGCTTGGCCTTCCATGTACCAGGAACTGGAGGCATCCGTCTCCTGGGCAGGTATCATCAGTATGATTATTTCCGGTTCTACGATTGTATCCAGCCTGTTCTCCGGAAAGGTGATCGGAAAGCTGGGAACCGCCAAGGTGATGGTGCTCAGCACCGCTATGACTGCTCTGGCGCTGATGGGATTTTCCATGTCGAGAAAGTTCTTTCACCTGTGCCTCTGGGCGGTTCCCTATGGACTGGGAGCCGGAAGTGTGGATGCGGCGCTGAACAATTATGTGGCACTGCACTACAGATCCCGTCATATGAGCTGGCTTCACTGTTTCTGGGGGCTGGGAGCCACCATGGGGCCATACATCATGGGCTGGTGCCTGACCAGAGGGCTCAGTTGGAACACCGGATATCAGATTGTAGGAATCATTCAGATCGTGCTGACCACAGCCCTGTTTGCCTCTCTGCCCCTGTGGAAGGGGCAGCCGGATACAGCACAGCAGGGGAAGGGCGCAAGGCATGAGATGACCAT
>DBFBJF010000138.1:0-10818 GCA_048203265.1 Candidatus Merdiplasma sp. | reverse complement strand
GTCCCTCCTCCAAATGGAGACGGACAATCTTCTTTTTAAACTCTGGTGTGTAATTCTGTGGCATGATAAGAACCTCTTTTCTTCTTGGTTTTAGTATATCTTATTAGCCACTTCCGTTACAACTTTATTATAGCACTTCAGGTGATGGTTCCTGCCGCTGTGTACTTGTCATCTGCTCCGGCTGCCGCCATCTGAGAGGATGCGGTCTGCCCGCCCTCTACTACATTTCCGCTCTCATCCACCTCAACAGCGGTGAAGCTGAACTCGTTCTCACCGATTCCCTCTGCACGGTTTCCGGTAAGTTTCTTGGTGATGTTCAGCACTGCGCTGCCTGTCGCCTGATAGGTATTGGTGAAGTTAACGGCGTCTGTAGATCCTGCAGTCTTTTCTGTGATCACAGGGTCGCTTACATTCAGCTCTCCATCCCGGTCATTATCGTCCACAGTAATCTTAATGGTATATTCCTGTGTACTGTAACCGATCTGTTCGTCTGCATCTTCCGGAACGATCTCCGTCAGCGTATAAGTATGCTTGCCAAGCAGGGCTGCAAGATCCTCTGCCGTGGTCTCCGGTGTGATGTCATAATTGAAAGTATAGGAGAAGTTTCCATCTGCACCTGTCTGAATGGTGGCAATCTCATTGTCGCCTTCTTTCAGCAGGAAGCTGAACTCATTCGCTTCCACATCCGCGTCACGGTAGGTGACGGTCTTGGTGCCGCTGATGGTTGTCTCGCCGTGAGCCTTATATGCGTTGGCGAATACAACATTTTCCGCGGTTACCTCATCCCAGTCCTGCGTATCCTCATTGTATCTGGTGTAGGCTACTGCAGTCTCAATCTTATTGGCCGTCTCATCCAGAGAAACCTCCACGGTCGCACGGTAAACTGCATCTGAGTAAGTATAGCCTTTGCCAGCTTCTCCGGCAGTCTCTCTGATCTCATAGGTAAAGGTCTTTCCCACATCGTCCTGATCGTAGAGATTCTCCACATAGAAGGCTACCGCACTGCCGTTATTTTTCACCGTCTGCGTCTGAAGCCGATCCGTCTCGTCCAAACCTTCTGTCACATCCGTCAGAGTGAAGGTAAACTGACCGTCTGCAAGAGACTGCCCCTGCAGGGTCTTTGTCGCTGCCAGTGTCAGCGAACCGCTGGCTGTGTATTCGTTGTTGAAGACTGCCTCTTCTACTCCTGTGGAAGTTTCCGCTCCGATGTCGCTCTGCACCTGAGTGATGACAACCGATGAGGTATCCAGAGTTCCGTTGCCGTTGTCTCTTACCGTTACCTCCACCTTATACCTTGCCTCTGAATAGGTGTAGTTATCGGTATTGTCTCCGGCAGTCTCTACAATATAATAGGTAAAGACTTTCGATACTTCGTAGCCGGTTATGTTTCCGTCTCCGTCTTTCTTTGCCAGGTCATCCATGGTGTAGGTGATCTCATCGAAGGTCACGGGCGCGCTGTAGGTGTTGTTCTTCCCCTGCACGGCACTGCCATCCGCTGCCGCATTCACTGTCTGCAGCACGTTTCCATCGGAGTCCAGCAGCTGGAAGGTAAAGTCTCCCGACGCGAAATTCTTTCCGGTGAGAACCTTCTTTGCTCCAAATGTTACAGGGCCGGTCGCCTCGTAATGATTTTCGAAGGTCACTCCGGAAGCTCCCACTGTTGTCCAGGTTGTCTCTTCGCTCTCCACAGTCTTCTCGGCAATCTCCGTACCGGTAACCTTGATTTTGCCGGATCCGTTATCCTTCAGACTGTAAGTGATGCGGTATACGCTGGTGTCGTTGGTTGTTTTATGGTTTTCTGCTGCATTCTCCTCTCTGATATAAAGGGTTACCGTTCCAGTTCCATTCTCCTTGTTGTCGATATCCGCTTCCGTGAAGAAAACGGTGGTGGAGAATTTCGCACTGGTTGCGCTACTTCCTTTAACGGTTATCTTGCTCTCATCAACTCTTGCCGGTTTGCCTTCTTCCGCGCTCGCGGTGTCCACTGCAAGGGTTTCCATATTCTCATCTGTGTAAATGCCGAACTTGAAGTCTCTCAACGGTCCGCCAGTGACGGTCTTGCTTCCATTCAGGATCGTTGTTCCTGAAGCAGTATAGGTGTTGGCGAAGTCAACCGTTTTGTCTTTCTTCTCTTCCACATCAGCCCAGGCAGTCTCGCTTCCGGATCTCTCCTTCACACTGGTGATGTCTGTGGACAGCTTTCCTTCTCCATCATCTGTCACTTTCACGGTTACCAGGAACTGCTGCGTGTTCGCTGCCAGTCCGCTGTCCGCCGCCACAGAAGATTCTGTGATCAGATAATAGTGATTTCCGCTGTTTGCTGAAGCGTCATGGGAATCCTTGTTCTCCGTGTAGGTAATCGCCTTGAACTCAAAGGTTCCCTTACTCTTATCTGTTCCGTCAACCGTGTTCACAGCTGTGTCTTTGTACGCATCGGTCAGCGGTTCCCCGTTTTCGTTCGTCTCCACCAGATTGAAGGTAAACTCTCCGTCCGCCAGATTTCTTCCTGTGAGCGTTTTGTTTCCTGTCAGCTGCCAGGTTCCGGTGGCTTCGTAGCTGTTGGTGAAGGTCACAGCAGCCATGCCATCTCCTATTGGCGTACCCTCTTTATCACACAGCCGGTATACCGGATCAGTCACCGTCATCTCATTTTTGCCGGTTTCCGCATTCCGTCCCCATGCCGTTGTCACACTCACCTGGTAAATCTTCTGGTCGTAAGTGACTCCGCCAAGAGGAGTTTCCGGCTGCTGTTCTCTGATGTAGTACGTATATGGTTTGTCCGGAACAGTGAAGGTTATAGGATCAAAGGAAACGGTTCCTTCGCCTGATACGGTTGCTGTATCCAGCAGATCTGTCGCATCAGGGCTTGCAACCAGTTCAAAGGTAAAGCTGTCGTCATCCTTCGCATCCCGTCCCACAAGATCTTTGGTGACAGGGAACTGTACGGTCACCTTCCGGACATTGGTCACATTCACCGTCTGATTTGCGTTGCCGACTCCTGCTGTCGTTTCGGGAATATGCAGAACCCATTTTGCGGAATCACCGATCTGGCTTACCCGCACAACACCGCTCTGTCCGGAAGCTGCTGCGCCCTCCAGTGAATAGCCGTCTGCCGGCGTCTTCTCTACGATCACGTATTCCATGAACCAGAGAAGATTGCCGAAGCTCACCCTGCCGTTTGCGTCAGTCTTTCCTGTACCAACCAGATTCTTTTCTGTAAGCTCTGCTTTCTCTGCGGTACCTTCCGCAAAAGGTCCGTAAATTTCGAACTCAGCGCCTTCCACCGCGACACTGGCATCGTCTGCCGCCCGCTTTTGGATGGTCAGCGTACGATACGGCGTAAAGCCGATATCCTTGGTGTTATCCCATGCAGTGGTTACCGGCGTCTGCCACAGATAGAAGCGCTCCGAAGTACTGCTGGAAGAGCTTCCCTGGAAATTGCTGTCTGTCTGCTCTTCGGCCGGTATGTTTTTCGGATTCTGAGAAATATAACTGCCTCCGTGCTCCGTCAGCTTGAACACATTTGCCACACTCTCAGACAGAGTTGCCAGGAACCGGTAGGTTGCCGGATTGTCACCCTTCAGGTCACCCACATTCAGGCGGTTGTTCGGGTACAGCTCACTCTCACCCAGCGGAACGGCCGGATCCAGGTTATCAAAAACGAAGTTGGCATCGTTCTTCCACTCATTGCTTTCTTTCCCCTGGTAAGGTACACCGGTATAAACTGCTGAATCACTGCTGTCCTTTGTGGTATACGTCTGCAGTGTAATGGAAATATCATTCAGCAGATCCTTCACGATCTGATAGTCTTTAAATCTCTCAAGGTTTTCAGATCCGTCTGTTCCTTTATCCCAGATTCCATTTTCATCAGCATCAATCCATACGTGTCCTCCTACCTTTACCTTTTCAGGAATCAGAGTAGCGGAAACCGTTGCCGATGTCAGCGGCCTGCCGGCCGGATCTGCGTTTGCCTCCTGGCCTTCGTTATAGTAGTCGCTGTAATGGAACGCAAAGTTGTTTACCGCATTGGTATATCCGATCTCGGCCAGATCGATGGCATCATAATGTCCTACGTCTGTGGTGTATTCCACTGTCAGCATACCGTTGGGCTTCAGGCTCTCATTCCGATCTATAGCGACAATGAACGCTGTCACATCCTTCATGCTGCCCGGGCTTTCTGTCCAGCCAGCCGGGCACCCACCCCGCGCGTTCTGAACTGCTGCGTATACGGCTGCCGCATTCCCATTTGTCACCTTTCCGGTGAAATAGTAAATCTTATAATGGTCGCTGGAAACCGTATCTCCATCGATCTTCACCGCTATCGGCGCACTTTCGCTGAGATACAGCGGCCACTGGCTGCTTCTGGCTGCACCGGAGCTTCCGGTCACATCGCCGACTGCCGGAAGAACGTCAATCACTGTAAGATCCGTCCGCCAGGTGGTAAGATCTGTGTTCACCACAGACAGCTGATAATACACGTGACCATCGTTCGCGGTTCTTGCCAGTCTGTCGGAACGATAGATTGCGGGATCCTCGCTGCCGTAATTCGCCTTGCTCAGCGTCAGCGTATTGGAGGTGTCCCATGTCACATCGACCTGAGAGTGAATGAACCCATACAGGTTTTCTCCCTTCAGCGCCGTATCCAGCGCGGAAGCACGTCCGCCCAGTATATCGGACACATTGGCAAAATCTTCGATCCGTTCTGCCCAGGCATTATTGGCTCCCTTGAAGGACGCGCCCGCGGGGTTATCTTTTGTCACCACGCCTGCCTTCTGGCTGGACGCAAGAGCCACATTTCTGATCAGATTGCCGTATACCGCCGTACCTGATGTGGTTTTTACCGTAATCTCCACCTGCACGCTGTCTCCGGCCGCAAGCTTGGCCGCACTGCCGTCTTCAGCATTTCCGAAGTACAGGATCAGCGCCTGGCCGCCGGTCTCGCCGGAGCCGAAAGTAATCACGTTGGCACGGTCTATTTTCAGTCCCGATGGGTTTGTTCCCACAATCTTGGCGAAGTCACTGGTGCTGGTGTCCACACTGGTTCCTTCCGGAAGGACATCGATCAGCACCGGACTCTCCATAACTGCTCCGTCTGTGGAATCATTGCTGAGAGTCAATGTATAGGTAATGTCATCCTGAAGATTTACATTATATTTTCCATCTCCAAGATTCCCTTCCTCCTTGACGTCTTTCGTCACGCTCGCTACAGGCGTCTCAAGATCGCCAAAGTAAATATCTGCGCTGCTCTGCGCCGGCAGCTCAGCCGTATCGGAATGATCATGGGGTCCATCCCAGCCGCGGTAGGTCAATTTTACATCCGCATTGTTCACAATCTGTGAAATCGCTTCTGCATTCTCACCGCCGTCCTGCTGGTCAATGGTAACCTTAAGCGTCACTGCTCCGGGCTGAAAATCCTTGCCCAGCGCGTACTCTCCGCCTGTGTCTGCCTTGAAGTCTTCATCCGAATAGGTAATCTCAACAGACGCCGCCTTCTTTGCATCCTCTCCCGACGGGGCATAGACGATCTGGGCGCCCTCGGAAACCGCAACGGTCTCCTGGGCTATCACCTGCTGATCAAAACCGATGAATTTCACCGTTGCCTGTACATGATTGCCGCCGGTATAGCCGAAATCTTCTGCGTCATATGTGGCCTGACCAACCATAACCTCTGTGATGGCATAGCCATCCTTCAGCGCATCGGAAAGAGGCTTCTTTTCACTGTCATAAGCCGTAAGACCGGAATCGGTAAGCGTAAAGCTGTCAAGCGCAAAATCATTCGTCACCTCCGGTGTCAGAGTGTACTCAATTTCCTGACCCTCTTCAAAGAGGCTCGGAAGCGTAAATGCCTCCTGATTTTCAGATTCATCTTCCGAATTCAGAATTTTCGCCGTCTTCGTCAGCTTCAGATCCACGGTTCCCTGAGCGTTTTCCAGTGTCACTTCCCATTTTTTCTGAGTCGTTCCCGCAGGGATCTTCAGCAGCCGATACCACACAATATCCGGATTATCCATCTGCAGGTTGTACTCGCCCTCTCCCAGAGCCTTCACTTCCTTCTCCACGATCAGGTAAGTCTTCCCTGCCACGATCTGTCCCAGTTTTTCTGACACAGATTTGTCCGCGTAGGAATACGTTCCGTCCGCGCTCGCCTTGCTGGTCCATACATTCTCCACCAGTGGTGTGGATACCGATTTTGAAGCCAGCTCAAGCACCTGCTGATCGGTAAGGGATTCTTCTGTCAGATCGTTGCTCACCTCGTAGACGGATACGCTTGCCTGAGGAATCACTTCCGAATCGCTGATATCCTTCTTCCGGATTTCCAGCTCCAGATTGCCCGGAATGTTGTATGCCTCATATTCATAGGTCTGCCCCAGGGTCCAGGTATTTTCCAGTATATACAGAGTTCCGCCGTTCAGCTCCTCTGTCGCGAGAATACTGTCTCCACTGTAAACACCCTGCAGGCCGGTATAGCCATCGGGAACCTTCGTCTCAGCAACTGCATATTCCTTTGTGCCGTCCACCATGAACCGGACCGTTCCGTCTTCACCGGTAGTTCCCGTCTGACCGGTTTCTACCGCCCAGCCGCCTTCCTCTGTTCCTTTTGTCCGGGAGTACAGAGTGAATTCCGCGCCCGGCAGAACTTCGGGATTCTCGGCTTCTTTCATATTATTGTATTTCGTAATTTCAATGAAAGCGCCCTGGTAGTTTATGATCTGTCCCTCTGCACTTTGGGAAATATTTTTGTTCTCTCCAGGTTCCAGATCTTTCACCTCAATATACTTTGTCTGATCTGTCAGATAGCCGTCCGGCGCCTGGGTCTCATATACCCGGTAGGTTCCTTTCTCAGTCAGCGGCAGCTTCACCGTGTAGGTTCCGTTTTTGTTGTCTGTGATCGCCGCGCCTGTCACGTCTTCCTCTGTCAGGTTACCGCCTTCCACAACCGTTACCTTTTTCACGGCAAACTGCGCACCGCTTAAGTGCTCCGGCGTATCATCCGATTCGTTCTGTTTGCCCAGCTTCGCAAAGGTGAACTGCGCATACTGATACTCATTTACTGCTGTAACCGTGACATCCAGGTTCTCCTTCGTGATCTCCACACCGTACCGTCCGCTGTTCGTCGTTCCGTCTTCTTCCGGTGTAAGTTCCTCCCCATTCAGCGCCACAGTTTCCAGTTTGTATTCCGCACCGGTTCCCAGATCCTCCTCAAGGTAATAGGTGTTGCCCCGGTCCAGTCCGGTAAAGGTCACTCCGGTTTCCGCATTTGCCTGCGTAACCACCTGTGTGCCAACATAGTTTCCACTCTTATCATACAGCTTGAAGGTGAAGCTGTACTCCGCTGCCTGCAGTGTTTCGTCCAGACTGCCCCAGTTGATGTCTTTCTTTACAGTCAGAGTGCCAAGCTTCGCGTCTTTAAATGTCATCGTTGCAGAATCAGCTTCGCCAGTCACCAGCTCTGCGTTTTCATCGCCGCTGACCGCATCGGTATTCACAGTGATGTCCATACCGCCATCCAGCACCACATATTTGGCCTTCGCGTCTTTTGCGTAGCCGTCGGGTGCCGTAGCCTCCACCACATAGTAGACACCGGGGTTCAGATTGTCGATCGTTACCGTACCATCTGTGCCGGTACTGTGAGTTGTTCCCACCTGCGTCCAGCCTGCGCCTTCTGTGCCATATGGTCTCACCGTGTGACTGTTCCAGGAGTCAAACGCCTGGTAATATACCGTAAAGCCGGCATCCAGCTTCGTCTCTGCATTATCCGCATCCTCTTTTTTAAGAGTCAGAGATACCAGAGGCGGATTGACGATGGTGATCTCGCCTGTCAGATCGTAGTCTTCCGGAGTGGAAATTCCTGTAATCCTCACATCGCTGGTCTCCGTGGAAGTTGACTTGTCATAGCCCAGCTTCAGTCCGTTTCCATTCACCAGATCTACTGCCTTGGGATACTTCGCGGTGAAATATTTCACCAGATAATCGTCTGTCAGCGCCGTGCCGTTTGCGATGGCCTCTGTCAGGTTGTAGGTGCCTGTACCCAGATTGCTGAAGGTTACGCTGCCGTTTCCATCCACGGCCTGTGCCGTGCCGCCGTTCAGCGCAAAGCTGACTCCGGAGGTCACTGCATTCTCGAACACATCCATCTTCTTCACGGTCAGGGACTGCTTCGTGGGGTTGAACATCACCACTTCCACATTGCGGTTTGTCACCTGGAAATAGCGCGCATGATCCGCATCGCTGTACAGAAGCTCATAACCTGCCGGAGCATCCGTATTCACTTCAATGATCCGGTAATCGCCCTCCAGCAGACCATTGGGGAAGGTAAAGTAACCATTCGTTGTGGTAAAGGTCTGTGTTCCCCAGTCAAAGCCACCTGCTCCGTTATCATACTTGAAGTCCTGATAACTTCCCTTGTCGTTCTTGCGCTGCAGCTTCATGGTCACTTCCAGCCTGGTGGCGGAAAGCGCTCCGCTGTTCATATCTGCCAGCAGCTGATCTGCGGTTTTTCCTACCGTAGTATATTCGCCCTCTGCTCCATCCACCGGCGTATATCCGTATTTACGCACTGTCACGGAATAGTTGTTCATCTCCTCATTGGTGAGACGGTAGCTGGCATCGTCACCCACTTCCGGGTAATCCTTTTTATCGGAAGCCAGAGGCGCGGAAGTGTCTTTGCCCGGCACGAAGTAGGTGACGTCATAGTTGATCAGATCGCCCTCCGCATCGCTGCCTGTCTTGAAGCATACGATCAGATAATGAGGCTGGCCGTCCACCTGATACCCAAGAGGCGCGGAAGTCTCCACCAGCGCCATGCGCACATACAGATTTCCGTCCGCTCCATACCAGGCAATATTGCCCTCTTCACCCTGAGCCGTATTTACATACCCCTTGTAATCATCCGAATCCAGGCGGATCGAGGTTGCTGCTCCCGCAAGTTTAGATTCACTTCCCGGAACAATGACGCTCTCCAGGCCGGTGGTCATCTCGTCAATCAGATCAAGAAGATCGCCGTTCTGATTGGACAGGCGCAGCTGATATTTCACACCGCCCAAAGGAGCATAAGTTCCCTCCGTACCTGTCTCTGCCCATTTGTAGAGGCGAACGTATGCAAACCGTTCCTCGCCGGGGCCTGTCAATGGGTCATTCTTAATTTCAAACAGGTCGTTCTCAATTTTATTCAGAGGATAGTCTTCCTCACGGGTAGACTGCATCGTTCCTTCCCTATCCGGATTGCTCTCATTTTGATATGAGGTTCCCGGGTATCTGAACAGTATAATCCTTTCACCTTCATTAATCGCGTATCCCGGCGCGGGTTCTGTCTCCACCAGCCAGTATACAATGTTTTCTCTTGCTTCCAGAATGTCTGTCGCAAACTGTCCGTCTATAATATCTCCGGTCTCAGGATCTGCCAGAGTACCGCTGCTGTAAGTGCCTACCAGCACCGTGCCTTCTCCCGGGTTTGCCGGATCAAAGATCAAAGTTGCGTCATTCCCTGTTCCTTCCGGCAGAGTCTGCTTATAAAGCTGGAAAATCGCGCCGTTCAGTTTCTTACTCGGCTCTTTGGAATCAACCTTCTCCACCCGGATCTGGGTCCAGCCTATCTCATTTATCAGCTTTGCGCTGGTATCTTCCCGGGCATCCAATTCAACAAAATTATACTTGTCCAGGTCTTTCGCTGCCAGAGTATCCGGTTTTTCCGTCAGCAGCTCTTTGTCTCCTGCCGGAACTGCCTCCTGCCCGTCGATTTCGGGGCAGCTCACCTCGATCGCAACGTATGTGCCCTTTCCGAGCTTCTCAAAAGTCACCTGTCCCAGGCTGTCCGTGGTCGCGGTATCTACAAGTCTGTAATCATCAACCTTTTCGCCCTCCTGTACATCGCCCTCTTCGATCAGCTGATAAAGCGCAATCTCAGCTCCGGGTACAAGCAGTTCGTTTCCGGTGAACTCATATTCCCAGAGATCCCGCGCCACCTTGGTGATGGTGAAATCCCGGAGAGGATAGTTGGTAAAGATCAGATCTTTTCCATCTGTTCCCGCTTCCTTTGTGATCGTCTCACCGGATGTAAGCGTAGTCTCAAACACTTCTGTGCTGATATCGTAACCATCAGGCGCTCCTGTCTCTCTGATATAGTAGGTAATCAGCTGACCATCATCATCGTAAACATCGAGATCTGAGAAAGTCACCGTACCGTCGCTGTTTGTAGTTCCTGTGCCGTCTACCTTCTCTTTTGTCTCTCCGTCCACGTTCTCTAAATGGTAAATTTCCACATCCGCATCGGAACGTACCGCGAACTGCTCTTCCCCGCTGCCGTTGGTTCCGGTGTAAACACGTTTCGTCACAGTCACGCCGCCGACTGCGGATATGTTGTCAATAGTTCCCCAGTTTATGGTTGTCGTTTCTGTATCGGATACCGTGAACGGACCAAAATAGGTCTTGCTGTCCTTCTGCTCTACGCCCAAAAAGTTATTGGTTCCGGGATATTTATCCTTATACTGCGCAAAGAACTTATCCGGATCCAACACCTTATTCGGATCATTCTCCGGAACCACCTCATGAAGCCAGTAGGTTCCCGCCGGCAGACGCAGGGAATTTCCGGAACCTGAAGTCAGAGACAGGCCATCTGTATATCCCGGATAGGTCGCTCTCACGAAGTTTCCATTGTTATCCTTCGTATATACCTCAAAGGTCACCTGATTGGTATCTGACACCTCATCTCCTTCTACAGTCTTCTTAATCGTTACAGAAGGATATCAGTTTTTAAATTTATGGAGACAGGACATAAAAAAAGCCCTGAAACACGGGATAACCATGTTTCAAAGCTTTCCT
>DBFBJF010000137.1:0-2510 GCA_048203265.1 Candidatus Merdiplasma sp. | reverse complement strand
GAGAAAAGAGAGACCGAGACGGAAGAAACAGAGGCAGAAGCGGAAGAAACTGCGGCAGATGAGCCGGCAGCGCAGGAAACCAGGGGAGGAGAAGCGGAAGGAGGGAGCAGGGACAGAGAAGCTCCCGCCGGGGAGATGCCCACTGGGGAGATGTCTGCCGGGGAGATGCCCGCCGGAGAGATGCCTGCTGGAGAGATGCCTGCTGAGGAGATGCCCACCGGGGAGACGCCTGCTGGGGAGATGCCTGCCGGGGAGATGCCCGCCGGAGAGCTGCCCACCGGAGAGATGCCTGCTGGGGAGATACCTGTTGGAGAGATACCTGCCGGGGAGATACCTGTTGGGGAGATGCCTGCTGGAGAGATACCCACCGGAGAGACATCGGCGGAGGACGACGCAGACGGCGAAATCCAGACAAATGGGATTTCTGAGGAGGCCCGGGAAACACAGGCCAGAGAAACGTTTGGCTGGAGACAGAGCGGGGAAGTACATACCGTATATCTGCCGGTTGGGGTTGTGGTGCACACTTCCTCTGACACGGAAGCCACATTTATGATCCTGGAGGCTGGAGATGAGCTGGAGGTTCTGCTGGAGGAAAATGAAAGCGGCGAAGAAGTGATCACGGAAATCTGGATGAGCTAGGAGGGGCGGCATGGGAAGACATGTAATTGAGATGAAGCAGATTGTGAAGAATTACCAGATTGGCAGTGAAACCCTGCATGCGCTGAAAGGAGTGTCTCTGACTGTGGAGGAGGGAGAATTTCTGGCGGTGCTGGGCCCATCGGGATCCGGGAAAAGTACCCTGATGAATATCATAGGCTGTATGGACCAGCCGGACGGGGGAACCTACTATCTGGACGGGACGGCAGTGCACGACGCGGGGGAACGGGAGCTGACTTCTATTCGCAACAGAAAAATCGGATTCATTTTTCAGAAATACCATCTGATCCCCACCTACAACGTGATGCAGAATATCGTCATGCCGCTGTTGATGCGTGGGATGTCCATGGGCGAGGCGAAAAAGGCCGGGATGGGAACTATTGAGATGCTGGGATTGAAGGATCGAATCCGCCACAAACCCAGGGAGCTCTCCGGCGGCCAGCAGCAGAGGGTAGCCATCGCCCGGGCGCTGGTGGGGGAGCCTTCTATCCTGCTGGCGGATGAGCCCACGGGAGCGCTGGACCAGGCCAGCGGCAGGGAGGTGTTACGCCTCTTCACCAGATTAAATGAGATGGGAAATACCATTATCATGATCACCCACGATATGAAGGTGGCGGAGAGCGCCAGACGGGTGGTGAGGATTGTGGACGGAGAATTGCTGGAAGGAGATGGGAGTGTCCGGAGATTTTCCGATGTGAAGGGTTCCCTGCAAGCGTCAAACTGATATCGTTTTATCGGTAGGGCTGCCTTGCGGGGCCTTCTATTTTTGGGGCGCTGCGGTGCTGCTGCGTACCACCAGTTCCGGCTGCAAGGTGATTGTGATACGATCTGTGCTGTCACCTAAAAGGGGATGAGACAGAAGAATATCCAGCGCCTTTTCGCCCATCAGCTGTATGGGCTGAGCGATGGTGGTCAGAGGGAGGTCCACCATGGAAATGAAGGGAATATTATCAAAGCCGACCACAGAAATATCCTCCGGTACCCGTATCTTTTTTTCTTTTAAATAATGGAGAATGCCCAGCGCTATCATATCGTTCTGCGCAAAAATTGCAGTTACATTCTGATCCAGCAGACGCTGGGTATTTTCATATCCTGCATCCATGGTGAAAGAAGCATTGACAATCCAGTCTTTCGAAAAGGACAGTTGATTTTCTGCAAATGCGTCTGTAAAACCGTTGGTACGTTCCTGACACTCGGAGAGATCAATATTTCCTGTGATGCAGCCCACCCGCTTATGCCCAAGCTGTATCAAATGGTTGGCAGCCAGATGGCCGCCATAGTAGTTATTGATGCAGATGGAATGGCAGTTCAGGGAGGGGCAGTTTCGATCCAACAGTACAATGGGGATCTGTTCTGTGTCCAAAATGTTCTGTACCAGAGGCCGAAATTTGGTCAGGTTCTTGTCGGTGGTGGTAATTCCCATTATGAGGCCTGCCAGATCAGAGCGGCGCAGAGAACGCAGGTTGTTCAACTCCCGCTCGGCACTGTTGCTGGAGTCGAAAATTACCACATTAAATCCTGCTTCCTGAGCCTTCAGAGAGATATTTCTTGTCAATTCCATATAGTAGAGATTTCCCAGGTCCGGCAGCATCAGTCCGATGTTACGGACCTTTTGCCTGCGGATATATCCCACCTCTTTGGCGGCCTGAATGACCGCTTTTTTTGTGCTGTCAGAAACATTGATCGGCTTATCATTTAAAATGAGAGAAACGGTGGTAATCGAAACGCCGGCTTTTTTCGCCACATCCTTTAGCTTTGCAGACATATATTATATATCCCCTTTACAATAGTAAAATTATAAAGTTTTTTTACTGAATTATTATAAACAGAGACTATTGGAGTGTCAACTGAAA
>DBFBJF010000136.1:0-2763 GCA_048203265.1 Candidatus Merdiplasma sp. | reverse complement strand
GAACATGGTGAAAGATTATCTGTCACTCACCGTAAGCAATCACATTGAAGAGTGGCAGAGAGAAAACGCGTTAAGCCGGAAAACCACAAAGCAAAACCCCCATCTTCATGGCATCAGCTGGAAAAGCATTCAGTCCATCGTGAAACGCTACAACGGAATTTCAGATTTTCAGGTGGAGGGAACGGTCTGCCGGGCCAGCGTCATGCTGGAGCTGCCGGAAGCAGGACAGACTCCCAACTAGGAAAACACTCATCAAAGCGCTCCCCTAGCGTTTCTCCGGCTTATCTCCCCTCAGCCCGGAAGACACAGACACTCCTGGGATTCAGCACATACCTGCGCTGATCCAGCCTTATCTTTTCCCGTACAATGGCTTCCACCCCTCTGGAGGTATCCGCAAGAGCAATCCAGGAAAATCCCTCCGGAAGTCTGGGAAGCTCCACCTCCACGGTCTCCCAGTAGGCGTTGATGCCAAGGTACAGAATATCTTCCCTGTCCTGGCTGTCCCTGCCCGCAAACATGACCCCGATCATCCGGCTGATCTGGGAGTATGCCTCGTCCCAGGGCCGGGCGCCGTGGAGGCTGATAAATGGGAACCCGGTCCGGCTGGGCGCCGTATCTTTGCGCAGGATCTCATGCTCTTTGCGCAGCCGGATCATGTACCGGAAAAACTCGAAAATCTCCCGGTTTTTCTCCAGCATCCCCCAGTCAAGCCAGGAAATTTCATTGTCCTGGCAGTAAGCATTGTTGTTGCCATACTGGGTGTTGCCAAATTCATCCCCTGCAAAAAACATGGGCGTACCCCGGCTGCACATCAGCACCGCGCAGGCATTTTTTATCATCTGGAACCGCAGCCGCATCACCTCCTCCCGGTCTGTCTCCCCCTCTTCTCCGCAGTTCCAGCTTCTGTTGTCGTCTGCCCCGTCAGTATTGTTCCACCCATTTCCCTCATTGTGCTTAGTGTTATACGCATACAGATCATACAGCGTAAATCCGTCGTGACAGGTAAGGAAATTGACGGAGACGTTCTCGCCCCGCTTATCCTCCGGGTAGAGATCCGGAGAGCCCATGATCCGCAGGGCGGCCGCTTTCGCAAAACCGCCGTCCCCTTTCAGGAAGCTCCGCAGATCATCCCGGTATTTCCCGTTCCACTCCGCCCAGCGGTTCCAGGAAGGAAAGCTCCCCACCTGATACAATCCCCCTGCGTCCCAGGCCTCCGCGATCAGATCCACATCATATAAAATAGGATCATAGGCCAGCTGTTCCAGCAGAGGGGGATTGTTCATAGGAGTGGAATCCTCACTGCGGCCCAAAATGGAAGCCAGGTCAAAACGAAATCCATCGATATGATAAGTGACGGTCCAGTATCTGAGGCAGTCCATAATCAGCTGCCGCACTGTAGGATGATTGCAGTTTAAGGTATTCCCGCAGCCGCTGAAGTTATAGTAGGATCCATCGGGCGTGAGCATATAATATATATTGTTGTCAATTCCCTTAAAAGAGAAGAAGGGCCCTTTTTCATTTCCCTCCGCGGTATGGTTGAATACCACATCCAGAATTACCTTGATGCCGTTTTCGTGAAGACGCTTCACCAGTGTTTTCAGCTCTTTTCCCTCCCGGTTGTACTCCACCTCAGAGGTATAGCTGGTATTTGGCGCAAAAAAGCAGACCGGGTTGTATCCCCAGTAATCCAGCAGCTTCCGGCCGTCCACCTCCCTCATACCCCGGGTTTCATCAAACTCAAAAACCGGCATCAGCTCCACCGTATTGATCCCCAGCTCCTTCAGATAGGGGATCTTTTCCCGGATGCCGTCAAAGGTGCCCGGATGGGATACGCCGGAACTTTCATGCCGTGTGAAACCTCTCACATGAAGTTCGTAGATTATGCTGTCCCGCAGCTCCATCTTCTGGTTATCCAATGTGGTCCACTGAAAGTCGTTGTGAACCACTCTGGCTTTATAGAAAGCTCCGCCTGACAGGCTCTTTCCCCACTCGCTCTGCCCTGTCACTGCTTTGGCATAGGGATCCAGAAGATATTTGTCTTTGTCAAAAATCAATCCCCTCTGCGGATCATTGGGCCCGTCAATGGAATAAGCGTATTCAAACTCATCGATTTTTAAATCAAAGACAAACATGGAGTAAACACTTCCCACCCGGTACTTTTCGGGAAAGGGAATTCTGGCGTAGGGCTTCTGATCCTTCCTGTGAAACAGCAGAAGCTCGCAGGCGAACGCCGAGTAGGTGACGATTGTGAAATTGACTCCCGCCGGAAGGGCTGTTGCTCCGTTGATCTCGTAGAAACCGGGACAAATCCGGAAGCCGTTCACAGTATCCGCAGGCTTCAAATTTTTTCCTGCTTCGATTTTCACCTCGCCAAAATCCTCCAGCAGCAAAAGCGGTTCCCGCTGTGCCCCCTGTCTCATTTTCCAATCTGTTGTTTCCTCCCTGTTCTGTTGTTTTTTCTGTTCTTCTTTCTGTTCCATCGTTATCCCCCCATTCATGTCTTATCTTTCCTGCCACAGGTTTCTCCTTCTGTTTTCAGTATAAAGCCGGTTTGCTTTGGGTGTTATGTGGTGAATGATTCTTCTTTCATTCCTCAATCCCAAATAATGGGAGGTATTAGGGAGCAAAAAATAAATTTCCGAAGTTGAAAAGGACTAATCAGGCTCCGGATCGCTTTCTATGTTGATCAGAATTCTAACAATAAACCATGAATTTTCACATTTTATGCTTAGCTGGCCTCCATATTTTTCTACAATTTCTTTC
>DBFBJF010000135.1:0-6302 GCA_048203265.1 Candidatus Merdiplasma sp. | reverse complement strand
CCGCAGGGCCATCCGGCAGAATGTCCACAAACATCTGCTGCTTTTCCTCCTCCGTCAGGGGCACCTTGTCCTCAATCTCCACACCCTCTACACCGGCGTCCGCCAGAGCGGAAATCACCACGTCCTCAGCCGCAGCCAGAGTTTTTAATCGAAATTTATTCCAGCGCATATTTCTCCTCTTTCTCTTTATTATCTCATCGACGCTCGTTAAACCATTACTGAGTATTGTATTATAAATCCGGGAAAAAGTAAAGCGAGGGAAAACGGTATTCTGGCGGGAAATTGGCGGGACATAGGAGCATGGGCTGAGTCCCGTTAATCTGGTATTGTAAAAATAATAAAAACTGGATATATCGATACGGTCAGTTTTGTGGTACAATGCCAGAAAATGAAAACGAGGTGACATTAATGAAAGAGCAAAAAATTCGTTCTGTGGTGATGACTGCCTTTTTTGCCGCGGTTATTTTTATCGGCATCCAAAGCATCCGGATCCCGCTGCCCGCCGCAGTGGGCACTCCCTTTCTCCATTTCGGCCACATTTTCATTGTGCTGGCCATCCTTATTCTGGGGCCAAAGCGCTCCGCCGCGGCGGGCGTCCTGGGACTGGTCATCTTTGACCTTTTAAACGGCTATGTACAGTCCATTCCCAACGTGTTCATCGCCACACTGATCAAATGTCTGCTGACCGGTTACCTTTTTCAAGCCTGGAAAAGAAAAGCAGGATCAAACCGCAAGAAGGAGTATCTGCTTGCCCTCCTGTGCGGAACTTTTTACGGAATCAGCAGTATTATCCTGGACTTTCTCCTCTCCTGCGCCGAACTGCTTCTGGCAGGAAGTTCCCTGCAGGCAGCCATCGCGGCGGAGATCACGGCCATCCCCGCTACCATCATCAATGCGGTATTTACTGTCATCGGCACCGCAGTTCTGTATCTTCCGGTAAAAAGGGGGTTTGAATTATGGAAGTACATAAAATACAAACACTGCTGAAACAGTGGGATCTGGATGGATGGCTGTTTACGGACTTTCACGGCCATGACTTTATCTCCCAGACCTTTCTCGCCCTTGGAGGCCACGCCTGTACCCGCCGTCTCTTCTATTATATTCCGGTCCAGGACAGCCCTCAAAAAATTTTGTCTGCCATCGAGCCTCTTCTTCTTGATCATCTGCCCGGCGAGAAACATCTTTACCGCGGCATGACTCAGTTGAGGGAGCTTCTCTCCCGGTTTCTTTTCCCGGGCGCGAAGATCGCCTGCCAGTACTCCCCCGGCGGTAATGTGCCCACCGTCTGCTCCATGGACGCCGGGCTTTTGGAATATATCAAAAGCTTCGGCATCACTCCCGTCTCCAGTGCAGACCTGCTCCAGCATTTTGGGGCGGTACTGACCCAGGGTCAGATCGAGAGCCACCGCCAGGCCGGTGTCATCATCCACCGTATTCTGGAGAGGACCTTTGCCTGGATCAGAGAAAGTATCGATGCAGGCCGTCGGATTGATGAATGGCTGCTGAAAAAGGAGATGGACCGTCTCATTGACCAGGAGCCCATCTACATGGATTCTTCCCCATTTTTCGGTGTCGATGAGCACGGAAGCGATCCGGGTTATGAACCCACCCCAGACACAGCAAAAGTAATCCGGAACGGCAGCCGCCTGATCATCGACATTGCGGGAAGACTCCCCGGGGATGACACCATCTACTATGACATTTCCTGGTGCATGAACGTGGGACCCGAAATTGACCCGGAATATAATCGGCTGTTTCACATTGTCCATGACGTCCGCTGTCAGATCCTGGATTACATCCGCTTCCGCCTCAGCCAAAACCTTTCCCTGCGGGGCTGTGATGTGGACGCCTTCGCCCAGTCCCTTTTGCGGGCTCAGGGACTGGGCTCCTGTATCATGCACCGCACCGGCCACAGCATCGGCCATGAGTGCCACGGCATCGGAGCCAACCTGGACGACTACGAAACCCACGATGACCGCCAGCTTCTCCCCGGCACAATGTTTTCCGTTGAGCCGGGAGTGTACACGGGAGAATATGGGGTACGTCTGGAATTCGACGTCCACATTACCCCCGATCGCCAGGTGAACATCTACGGGCCCATCCAGGATCAGATTCTTATCATATAGACGCGGTTTTCTATGAAACGAAAAAGCAGAAGTTCTCTCTGACCGGTTCTCATAGACCCTGAAAGAAAGAATTTCTGCTTTTTCTGTCACATCAATTTCGCCTGTTCAATTCCTGCCGCCGGATTATTCTCCGTATCCATTGGGATTCTTCTGCTGCCAATTCCAGGAGTCCGCGCACATCTCATCAATGCCGTACTGAGCCTCCCATCCCAGCTCCCTCTTTGCCTTGGAGGGATCGCAGTAGCAGGTGGCAATATCGCCGGCCCGGCGGGGTTTGATCTCATAGGGAATGGAATGTCCGCAGGCCTTCTCAAAAGCTGCCACCACCTGGAGCACACTGTATCCCTTTCCGGTTCCCAGATTATAGACACTTACGCCCTCTTTGTCCGCCAGCTTCTTGATGGCATCCACATGTCCTCTCGCCAGATCCACCACATGGATATAATCTCTCACGCCGGTTCCGTCCGGTGTATCATAATCGTTTCCGAACACACCCAGACATTTCAGCTTGCCGATGGCTACCTGCGCCACATAGGGAAGCAGGTTGTTGGGAATTCCTTTGGGATCCTCTCCGATCAGTCCGCTCTTGTGAGCCCCGATGGGGTTGAAATAGCGAAGTAGGATCACATTCCACTCCGGATCCGCTTTCTGGATATCGGTGAGCACCTGCTCCAGCATCCACTTGGTCCAGCCGTAGGGATTGGTGCAGGTTCCCTTGGGGCATTCCTCAGTGATGGGCACAAAGGCCGGATCCCCGTAAACGGTGGCGGAAGAGCTGAAAATAATGTTCTTCACCCCATGATTTCTCATCACATCGCAGAGGGTCAGGGTACCTGACAGATTGTTGGAATAGTACTCAATGGGCTTCACCACGGATTCTCCCACTGCCTTCAGCCCGGCAAAATGGATCACTGCGTCCACGTGCTCCTGGTCAAAGATCTTATTCATCATGTCCCCATCGCAAATGTCGGCCAGATAGAAGGTGAGATCCTTTCCTGTAATCTTCTTCACCCGCTCCAGCGCTTTCTCACTGGCATTATAGAGGTTGTCTACCACTACCACCTCATATCCGGCATTCAGCAGTTCCACACATGTGTGGCTTCCGATATATCCGGCGCCTCCCGTTACCAAAATCCTCATAACGCATCTCCTTTCCGGGAATCTATTCCCTGTCAAACTTGTTTTCTATCTGTTCTGAATATAGATGTGTCTCATATTTCTGCCGGAAATCCTTCCGGCGCAAATTTGATGCGGGAAACGCTCTCATCGGAGCTTCCCCGCTCTTCCAAACATTAGGCCAGGATCTGGGTTCCTCCCACCGGGCGGATGGAAAGCACATGGCAGCTTCCTGCTCCCAGCGCAGCCTCTATGCCGCCGCGGAACTCCTCCAGCATATCCTGGGGGACGAAAGCCTGCACGGTTCCTGCGAACCCGCCGCCGTGCACCCGGTAAGCGCCTCTGCCCTTCAGCAGCTTATCGCACAGGGCAAGGGCCAGGGCCATCTCCTGATGTTCCTTGCTGCCGCAGGGAACAATGTTCTGCAGATACATCCAGGAGCTGTATCCAGATTCCTTCACCAGCCTCAGGAAGGTGTCAATGTCCCCCCGCTCCAGTGCCTCCGCCTGAAGAGGAACCCGGTCGTTATCACCGTAGAAATGGATAGCCCGCAGCAAAGCCCGGTCTCCCACTTCCTTCCTGATTTTCGGAAGGGCCGCCATGAACTCTTCCTCCGGTATCTGGCGAAGCACTTCCTTTCCAAGCAGGTTGCAGACCTTTTTCAGCTCCAGGGGAATAGCCGCATACTCATCGGTGAGATCCGCGTGATCCGCTCCGGAGTCAATGATGCACAGCGCCAGCCCTGTCTTCTCAAAATCCACATCCAGCTTCTTCACCACCGGATGGGCAGTATCCTCAAAATCAATGGTAAGCATATTTCCCACAGAGGACGCGGTCTGGTCCATCAGGCCGCTGGGCTTACCGAAATATACATTCTCCGCATACTGGCCAATCTGGGCGATCCCCACTGCGGAAACCTGCCCCTCAAAAAACAGGGAGTTAATGATATTTCCAATCAGTACTTCAAAGGCCGCTGAAGAACTGATGCCGCTGCCCGGCAGTACACTGGATTTCACCACCGCCTGGAAACCTTTCACCTGACAGCCGCGGTTTGCGAAACCGGCGGCTACCCCCCGGATCAGGGCAGCTGTAGAGTTCTTTTCTTCCTCCTTCACCGCCAGATCCTCCAGGGAAATCCGACACATAGGGTATCCCTCTGACTGAACACAGATCTCATTTTCCTGGGTGGGAGATACCGCCGCAATCATGTCCATATCCACCGATGCAGCCAGCACCCTGCCATGCTGATGATCCGTGTGATTTCCGCCGATCTCCGTTCTGCCCGGCGCGGAAAACAGGCAGATGGACTCACTGTCGCCAAACACTTCCCCGTACATATCCAACAGTGCCTGGTAGCGCTCCCCATTTTCCTGCGCTTTTGCTCCGTAGAGCTTTCTCATCTCATCCTGAAAGCCTGTCCCCTTGACCGCTTCCTTCCAACTTTGAATGTTCATGCTGCCTCCTCCATTTTTCTGCCGTCCGCCGATTCTGTTCTCTGTTTCCACCGCCGCAAAACACACATTCCTTCCGCAATCTTCCAGAGATCCGTCCGATTTCACAGCGCCTCCCAAAAATCCGGCACACCGCGTTTATCTTGCAGAGTTTCTATGTTTTATGTTAAAGTAATCATAGACTATTTTTTTATTTTCGTATAGAGGTATTTCGTTCAAAAACTTTGTTTTTGTTCGCACTTGGAGGTTTCTGTCATGATTTCATCCTTTGATCTGGAAAAACTGGCTCCCCTGTTCCAGGATTTTTATCTGCTCACCGGAATTCACATTGCCCTGTTCAATGAGCGGTATGAGGAAATATTTCCTTATCCCCAGGAACTGCCCCCCTTCTGCCGCCTGATCCGCTCTGATCCGGTGGCCGCCCAGCGGTGCAAAAACTGTGACCGGGACGCCTGCCGCACCGCGGCCAAGCAGCACAATATCTACTTCTATCAGTGCCATGCCGGCCTTTACGAAGCCTGTACTCCCATCTACATGGGAGAGATCATCGCTGGTTACATCATTGTGGGAAATATTTTCCCCTATCCGGATCATGAAACCGGATGGGAGACCATTCAGAGCCTGTGCCGGGAATACCCCATTGATCCTGAGGCCCTCCATGAAGCCTGCCTGGAGCGGCCCATCACCACACACCAGTACGTGCTGGCCGCCTGCCACATTCTGGAGGCCATCGCTTCCTATCTGTGCAACCAGCGGCTGGCCATTTTAAAGAAAGGAAATCTGCACACCCAAATCGATGAGTATATTCTCCAGCATCTCACCGATGATCTCAGCGTATCCGCCCTGTGCCGCCAGTTCTCCATCGGGAAAACCTATCTCTACGAGATCACCGGAAGCACCTACGGCACCGGCGTGGCAGAGCACATCCGCCATCTGCGCATCGAACACGCCAAGGAACTGCTGGAGCAGCACCGGGACTGGTCTGTAGGAGAGGTGGCCGCCGCCTGCGGCTTTCGGGACTACAATTATTTTATTTCGGCGTTTAAGCGGGAGACCGGATATTCACCCAAGCAGTATCAGAAAAGATTATAAAAAAAGCAGGGATGAAACTTTCGTTTATTGTAGCTCACGAATTTCATCCCTATTTTTCATTTGATTGTCTTGGCCCCATAAAAATGAGTCTGCTTATTTCATTATATAATCTACAATTCCTTGTATCATGATCATTCCCGCAACTGCGCCTTGATCTGCCATTCCTACCGATGACTGAGCGTGTACGGCTGCTTTTCCATATTTTGGAACCATTTCTTTCGTTTCCTCTACTCCTCTTTTGGCCCCTTTTAAAGCTGCAGCACTCACTTCTTCTAAACTTGCAGAAATATCTTTTCTCAAAACTCTTCTCGCTTCCTCTGCCGCCGCTGCTATGGAATCCAAAACTGTGCAATCACCCCTACTGCATTTTCCTCTTTTTATTATTCCCTCACAGAAACCATCCAAAAAATCTGCTAACCCATCGCCGTCAAGTTCTTGCCTTCCTTCTAACGCTTTTCCGCCATTTGAAATTCCCGTCCCCATAAGCATCCCCATCGTAGACGGTACTAGATCAGTC
>DBFBJF010000134.1:0-4728 GCA_048203265.1 Candidatus Merdiplasma sp. | reverse complement strand
TTTTATTTTACCAGTCTCTGCGCAGACAGATACGGATCGAAAGCGTGTCGGACTATGAGGTATCTTTGGAGAAAATGCAGACCGATGTCGCCTCCTTTATCTTTAATCTGAGAAGCGAGATGCTGACCATCTACACGGAGCGGGATTTGATTGACAGTATGCGGGAGGCCGCGGAGGGAAACGGAAATCTGAAGGACTATTACTGGCGAAGCTGGTACTTTGGACGGAGCCGGTTTTCCAAGGATGACCGGCTGCTGGCCATGTACCTGTACGATGCGGAGGACAATTTGATCAGTTCCTACCGCTACAATTCCGTCAACTTCCCCAGAAATATTTATCAGGCGGATTATGATACCAATTCAGGCCGGGTGGCGGAATATGTGCACGGCGACCGCACAGATCTGATGATCTCCGGATACTATAATCCCCAGGAAGGAAAAAATATTGCCCGTTTTGTGCTGAAACTGCACAATTACGATGAGGAGCGCCTGCCTATCGGCTATCTGATCTGCGACATCGACAGCTCTGCCCTGAAAACAATTATGGAAAAATACGTGGATGTGGGGCAGGTCTGTCTCTGGCTTCAGCCCCAGGGAGATCAGGCAGTGATTGTGACCGGGGAGACATCGGAGAATCCGCTGCGGATTCACAGACAGCTGACGAAGGTCATCGAAAACTATTATGAGTTCACCGAACTGGAGGAGGAGTATGATGGCTATTATCTGATCTCCATGGGACAGGAAAATTACAATCTGGATGCCTTTGTGTTGGTATCCCAGTCTCTTCTGACAGCTACCCAGAAATCCTTGATCCGGTCTCTGGTGATTATCCTGGCGGCTATGAGCCTGGCGCTGGTGGCATTGGTGTTCTGGCTGTCCCGGTGGATTACCAAGCCGGTGGAGGAGATGCGGGACAGCATTGTGCGGATTAAGAACGGGGAGACCAATCTGCGGGTTCAGCCGGTGGGATGGTCAGAGGAGCTGGAGGTCTTGGGCACGGAATTTAATGAAATGTTGGACCGGATCCAGACCATGGTGAAGGAAGAGTATCAGCATAAGCTGCTGGTGGAACGGACGGAGTACAAAATGCTTCAGGCCCAGATTAACCCTCATTTTCTCTACAATACGCTGGATACCATGAGTGGCATCGCCAACGCCCAGAAATGCACTCTGGTCAGCGGACTGTGCCATTCCCTTTCCGCCATTTTCCGCTACAGCATGAATATGACAGATGAGTTTTCCACGGTGCAGAAAGAGATGGCCCACGTGAGAAACTATCTGTATGTGATGGATGTGCGCAATGGTTCCTCCATTGCTTACGAGTACCAGATTGACAGCGACACGCTGCAGGACTGTCTTCCCAGGATCTGTCTGCAGCCTGTGGTGGAGAACGCCATCACCCATGGCCTGAGAAATGTGAGGCGAAAAGACAAAAAGCTGTTGATACGGGCGGAGCATCAAGAGGGAAAACTGGTGGTCACCATACAAGATAACGGCATTGGCATGAATGCCCGGGAGATGAACCAACTGCTGGAACAGAATGACATTCGGCGTGTGGAGAGCGGTGTTTCCATTGGCATCCTGAATGTGAATGCGCGGCTGAAGAAGGCGTTCGGGAAAGAGTACGGGCTTCGGGTGGAGAGCCGGCCCGGGGAGGGAACCACGGTGAGGCTGACAGTCCCGGCGGTTCTGAGAGAAGAAAAAATGGATAACGATGTCAGGGGGGATGAGTGTGAAAACAAACAAATACCGGGTTTTGGCGGCGGACGATGAGTACTGGTGCCGGGAGAATATCCGAAACCTGATTTCCTGGGAGGATTATTCCATGGAATTTCTGGAGCCGGCCCAGGATGGCGAGGAAGTGCTGGAGCGGGTGGCTCAGGAGCAGCCGGATATAATTCTCACCGACATTAATATGCCCTTTCTGGACGGGCTGGAGCTGCTGCAGCGTCTGAAGGAGGAATACCCGGATGTGATCACTATAGCCATCAGCGGGTATGATGATTTTGAGAAGGTGAAAGGCGTGTTTATCGCCGGGGGGATCGATTACCTTTTGAAACCGGTGGGGAAAGAAGAGCTGGTGAGCGTGCTGAAAAAATCCCTGGAGATTTTGGAGGAGAGGGAGGCGAAATGGGTTCAGGGAGAGGACAGCCGTCTCCAAGCCCACAAGATGTCCTCCTTTCTGGAGGACCGGGAGTACTCCGCCCTTTTATCGGAGAAGCTGTACAATTACTCTAAGATTCAGACCCACGTATCCAGCACTGCCTCCTTCTCTGAAGTTGTGACGGTTCTGGTGAAGTTTTATGATATTTCGGAGATTGCGGCCAGGTGCGATCACGACATCTTTCAGATATCCTGGGTGATTAAGTCCAGGCTGAGGGAACTGTTTGACAGTGAGGGAACGGCTGTTATTTTTAACAACTGCAATAAGATGAGCGAGTTCCTTCTTGTAGGGACAGCAGATACGGGGACTCTCAGAAAATTTGCCGATAAGGTTCAGCGAGAGTTCCCCGTGGAGGAGTACGGTCCCCTGTCTGTTGTGCTGCATGAGCAGTCCAGTTCCCTGGATGACATCGGTACAGTCTACCGGGAAATAATCGCGGCGCTGGTCACCCGGCCCTTTAGCCGTACCCACTGTGTGCTGCGGTGCGCGGAAGCTGGGGAGGAGACGAACGCCACCATGAGAATCAATCTGCCCTCCCGTTTTGATGAGGAACTGTACCATCTTCTGGCCACCGGGCAGACAGCCAAGGGCACCGGTCTGATTTTCGGAACGGGGGACTTTGCCCATTGCAGCGAGAGATGGTCCTTTGTGGAGGTGAAGCAGTATGTGGGAAGAATTAGCAGTATCCTGCTCAGGTACGTGCAGGAGCAGCGGCCGGATATGCTGCCCTACACAGAGGAAATTATGGATAACATCGATTATTACATGAAATGTCTGGATGCAGAGGCTATGGTTGCCGCCTTCCAGGCTCTGCTGGACAACTATGGGGAGAAGGATGACCGCAAAAATGCGGACACCGCTGCCTGGCAGGTGGCCCAGATTCATGACTACATCGAGAAATCTTATTTTGAGAGCATCACTCTGGCGGCCCTTGCCGGGGAGTATCACATGGACGCCAGCTATCTCTCCCGGGTATTCAGCCAGAGATACGGGGAGACTATCATTGCGTTTCTCACCAGGGTACGCATGGAGCATGCGGTGGAGCTGATGCGGAATGAAGAGAAGAACCTGGAGACCATCTCTTTCCTGGTGGGGTACGATGATTACAATTATTTTAGCCGGGTATTCCGCAAGAAAATGGGAGCCAGCCCCAGTGAATACCGTAGCCAGCTTCTGTCCAAAAGCTGACAAAAAAGTGCAACTGAATTTTTAAAATATGTCCTAACAAGAAACCTTCTGATTATGATTTAATGGGATTACAGCAAAGCCGGAGGGAATAGACCGGCTGAAAAAAATCATAATTAGGAGGTTTTATTAGTATGAAAAAGGGTATGAAAAAAATCGCTGCCATCGCTGCTACAGCGGCTATGATCACGTCTCTGCCGGCGGTGGGAACCACAGCCATGGCTGCGGACAGTGATATCACCATCGGTGTTTCCATCTGGAGCTCCACGGACGTTCTGGGAAGCCAGTGCAAGAGAATCATCGACAAGGCCGCTGCGGCTCTGAATGTGAACGTGATGTACGTGGACCAGGGTCATGTATCCGAACAGGTGACTGCTTCTGTTGAGCAGCTCTGCGCGGCAGGATGCGATGGTATCATCATCTGCAACTCTGCAGATTCCGAGATGACCTCCGCAATCCAGACCTGTGAGGCCAATGGCGTTTATCTGACCCAGTTCTTCCGCATTATTTCTGAAGAGAACAGCCCGGAGGTATATCAGACCGCCTGCAATTCCCAGTATTACCTGGGCGCGGTTCACGAGGACGAGGTGACCAACGGTTATACCCTGGTAAACCTTCTGCTTGAGAACGGTGATAGAAATATCGGACTGGAGGCATGGACGGTGGGAGACGCTACTTTCCAGCAGAGATGGCAGGGCTATCAGCAGGCTATCGATGAGTGGAACGAGGCAAATCCGGATGATCCGGCGACTATGACGGAACCGGTTTACGCCAACACTTCTTCTGAGGAAGGCGCGGCGGCGGCCCTTTCCCTGTATAACTCTAATCCCGACATGGACGCTCTGATTGTTGCGGGCGGCGGCGGTGACCCCCTGGTGGGCTCCATCGGAGCTCTGGCCAACGAAGGCCTGACCGGAAAGATTGATGTGGTTTCCACCGACTTCCTGGATGACCTGGCTGAGCAGCTGGAGACCGGAGGCATGTTTGCTGAGTCCGGCGGACATTTCTGTGATCCTTTGTTTGCGTTCCTGATGACCTACAATGCCATCCAGGGTAACTATGTGAAGGAAGAGGGCACCTTTGGATTTGAGATCCTGTTCCCCTATCTGTATGTATCCTCCTCTGAGGACTACGCAAACTATGAGCAGTACTTCGTAGAGGATGATCCTTATACAGATGAAGAGATCGTTGAGATGGCAGGATATACCTTTGACGAGCTGAATACAGCGGCCACCTCCCTGTCCATCGAGGATGTGATCTCCCGCCACAGTAACTAAGTTTCATCAGTATAGTCATGCGGGGGCAGCAAGCTTTGCCCCCTGCCAGATGATATGTAAGCGCCCGCCCAAAACCAAAGACCTGGACGCAGACTGTCTGGCC
>DBFBJF010000133.1:0-4309 GCA_048203265.1 Candidatus Merdiplasma sp. | reverse complement strand
AATTCTGAAACGGCTGTGAATAGTAACCCTGCAGGAATAAAAATTCTGTAAAATAGAGAAAATCAGTGGTAATAAATTCCTGGGTGTGTTATATATGTATTTGTGCGTTTCATAAAAAGAATAAAAGAGAAAAGATTGGGGGCTGGCGTTACCTTAACGCGTTAGTGAGAACCTTTACGGCAGGTCCCCGGATAGGAGCAAAAATGAGTGAAAAGAAAACTGGCAGCCCATCAGTGGTGCGCATGATTTTGCAGGTATTTCAGGGAGCGCTCATCGGACTGGGAGCGGTGCTTCCGGGAATTTCCGGCGGAGTGCTCTGCGTTGTATTCGGTATTTACAAGACCGTGATGGAGCTGCTCTCAAACCCCTTTAAAAACTTTAAGACCCATGTGCCTAAGCTGCTGCCTGTGATTGTGGGAGGCGCTATTGGATTTTTGGGAATTGCCAATCTCCTTTCTTTTTTCCTGGAAAAATATCCGGACACTTCAGTATGTCTGTTTGTGGGGCTGATTGCAGGTATGCTGCCGTCCCTGTTCCGGGAAGCAGGCGAGCAGGGGAGAACAAAAGGATCCTTTGTGTCCATGGGAATTGCCATGGTGATTATTTTTGTGCTGCTGGGCGCCCTGAATGTGGCCTCTGTGGTGATCACACCGAATTTCGGATGGTATTTATTCTGCGGTTTTTGCCTGGCTCTCAGCGTTATCGCTCCCGGCATGAGCTTCTCCACTCTGCTGATGCCCCTTGGACTGTATACACCCTTTGTGGATGGGATCGGCCATCTGGACTTCAGCGTTTTGCTTCCCGGAGGAATCGGGGCGGTCATTACGGTGATTTGCTTGGCAAAGGGAGTCAATGCCCTGTTTGACCACTATTATAATCTGGCTTTCCACGCCATTGTTGGTATTGTGATTGCGGCCACCATCATGATTATTCCCTTTGACAGCTTTATGGTGTCAGCGGGCCAGTTCGCGGTGAACATGATCTGGCTGGTGATCGGAATTGTGGCGGCCCTGGTGCTGGATTATTTTAACCAGAAGGTGGCAGTGGAGTAAAAAAGAAATGAGTGAAACCGATTGGTGAAGTGCGGGAGCTGCTGAAAATCGTTCAGCGGCTCCTTTCTTTATTAGAAGCAGACTGATAGGAGAGGGTGGCTACAGCCCGGAAAATATGATTTTCACAGGAACACTGTACCGTCCCGTCATATTTTTCGGCGGCTGCCGCGGCACTTTTCATTCCCCAGCCGTGCAGCCGGTTATCCTCTTTGGAGGTTTTTAGCTGTCCCCTTTCCCAGACCGGTGGACGCAGAACACGGTTTTCAACTTTAATCACCAGCATCTGGTTGATGCGGCGGATGGTGAGGCGGATAAAACGCTGACCGGGATCCGGGACCTGGCGTGCGGCTTCCAGGGCATTGTCCAGCAGATTGCCAAGAACGGCACAAAGATCGGCGCCCCGGATGTTGGTGCCCCGGGGAAATTCCACCATGGCCTCAAAGGAGATCTGTGCCGCTCTGGCAGCAGCGGCAGTGCTGTTGATCAGATAGTCCGCAGTCTCGTCTCCGGTCCATACGGTGTCTGCCATTTCCTTTACGGGGGCCTGCAGCTCGTCCAGATATTCCAACGCCTCCTCGTAGCGTTCGTGGGAGAGGAGGCGGCGCAGCACTCCAATGTGATTATGAACATCGTGAAACAGTTTCGCGTTAATCTGGTAAGCGTTGTTCAGTGTGGTGTAATCCCGCTCCAGCAGCTCGGCCTGTTGGGATTTCAACTTTGCCAGATCCTTTTCCACTTCATACTGCCGGCTCATATAGAATACCAGAACAGCCATGGTCAGTATGATGGACAGGATGATCCACTGGTAAAGGGTGTCATCGGGGAGGGACAGACTGGACTGCTCAGACAGTGTGATGATGCCAAAGAAGCCGGCCAGGACAATGGCAGAGGCCAGGTGGAGGGCGCTTTTTTGCGTTATTTCGCGGCGAGAGGCAAGGTAGACAGCCAGTGCAGCCGTCAGCACAGCCAGCAGCCACAGAGGAAGCTGCCCTGGCTCCGAGCCAGAATCCAGGAAAGCCGGGGAGTGAAACAGAACTCCCAGCCATGCGCCAAGAAGAAAACGCCAGAAAGAGACGGCAATCTCATAAAAAATAGCCAGAAACAGGCTTTTTCGTGTATCTGCGCGCTGCCCCAGGACGGCGCAGGCTGTGATCAGCAGGACCGCCAGGGCCGAACCCCAGGAATCCGGCAGACCGATGAAGCGGGCAAAAAGAGTGGTCAGGGAACCTCCAGTGAAGGCGGCTGCCACCCATCTGCCCCCGGGCCTTTGCCGGGAAGACAGCAGGCAGATCAGGAGAAGGCAGAATGTGGCCTGCAGTCCATCGGCCAGCGCGTTTGAGATTGTGATCAGGTATCCGGTCATATGTGAGCCCCCCAGTAGGTGTTGATCTGTTCCTTTACTGCCTGCAGGTGAGAGCGGCTGATGGGAAGCCTGCTTCCGTTTTTCAGGAGCACCATGCCATCCTTAACCTGCATAACATGGATGAGATTGACAATACAGCCCCGGTCAATAAAGAGAAATTCCTCCGCCTCCAGCTCCTGGAAAACCTGCTGGAGGCTTTTTCGTACCTTGGAAACGCCATCCCGGGTGACGATGGCGGCATTTTTCCCGTCCCGCTCAATAGAATAGATATTCCGATAGGGGATGCGCTCAATCCGGCTATTTGTCTGGATGGTATAGGTTCGTCCATCCTCCAGCTGAAGCAGATTTAACGCGTCTAAGACAGCGGAGGGAAGGCGTTGTTCAAGATCATCCTTGGGGACATAGCGAAAAATGGACAGCTCAAAGGCATCGATGGCATACTCCCGGTGGGAGGTGATAAAAATAATTTTTACATCCGGCAGAAACGGCCGGATTTTTTTCGCCAGTTCCATGCCTGTGGCGCCGGGCATCGCAATGTCCAGCAGAATCAGGTCATAGAAAAACCGGTCATCTGTGATGTCACACAGCAGATTGGCGCTGTCAGTATAGACGGTGATCCTGCCGGAGCTTTTTGCCTGGCTCAGGCAGTGCTCCGCAATCGCCCGGTGAGTTTCCGCGGCCTCCGGGTCATCGTCACAGATAGCTAGCTGCAGCATTGTCATGCCTCCCTGTCTTAATCGTAATGTAGTACGGATATTATACCGCGTTTGGGAGAAAGCCTCAACGGAAAATTTGTTGATTTTGTACAATGGATCATATAAAATAGAGATGATTGTTGTATAATCGAGAAGTTTTAAGGAATGGATGACGAAGGAAAGGCAGGTGAGCACTTGTCCAATTTATTTCGCTATCTTCGCACAAAGATGATACTCTGGGTAATTGCGTTTATCTTTCCGATTTTACTTCTCCTATCGGTAAGCCTGCGATGGATTACAAACTCCTATGAGAGGCAGATGAATGTAAATTTTTCCCAGTCGCTGGTTCAATATTCAGCGGATATAGACGCGGCTTTGAGCGCGGCGCGGAGATATATTGTCAGCGAGACAGTCTCTCTTGATTTTATGGAGACAGAAAATAAAGACGATTACGCGCGGCTTCAGGAGATACAGGCGGTGGGAGCAGAGCTCACAGAGAACCTTGTCACCCTGCATCAAATTGATGCCCTGTTTTTATATGATGGAGAGAAACTTATATTTCTCCAAAACTATAATGGTTCCTACAAGAAAAATCTGGCAGTGTCACGCAAATTGGAAAAGGAGCTGGGATTGATCCAGAGCGGAGAAAAGCAAATGTCCACAGATTATCAGCTAATAGAGACGGACACGGACTGTTATCTCTATTTTGGAAACGAAATTGAGGGAGGCATGTTCGGATGCTGGTTTTCCACTGACGGGTTGTTGGATGACCTTAGGTCTGCAGGGCTGGAAGGAGCACAGATGGCCTGTTTTACCGATGGGGAGAACCGGATCCTCTCAGTGGATCATGGAATCGTGGATGAAGACACGCTGGAGGAGTATTCTGTTACTCAGAGGGAGCTTACGGAAGCCCCCTTTTCGCTGACTGTTTTGTGGGATAAGGATACGGTTTACCGTACCTTGCATCGCATTGAAGGCCTGACGATTTCGGCTACAGTGCTGTCCGTACTGCTTCTGGCCGTCTATCTGGTCTTTTTGAGAAAATCCCTTTTTGTTCCGCTAAGGCAGATGGTATCAGACATTGACCGGCTTAAGACAGAAGAATTTCAGCAGCTGGCGGTGGATCCGGGAATGAGTGTGGAGTTTGGCTGTGTCTATGATGCGCTGAATGCCATGACCGAGGAAATCAAAAATTTAAA
>DBFBJF010000132.1:0-3161 GCA_048203265.1 Candidatus Merdiplasma sp. | reverse complement strand
TGGAACTCCGATACATTTTGCCTTTTCCCACATGTTTCTTTATTCTCGTCCTTTAAGGGCATGTCTTTGGCCGCCAGAGACGGCGGCTGAAAAGGGGCAGAATGGCAAAGACAAGGGCGCTGCCCGCCAGAAAAAGCCCGTTTGCCAGAACACTTCCCCGGTCTATTGCGGGCCAGCGGGGATGCACCCAGATCAGGCGGCCCAGGTCCCCCAAGGTGAGCAGATACCAGGGCATGACATCGGCCGACCCCACATAAGCGGCATTGTACCCAAAAAAGAGCGCTTCCAGCAGATAGAAAAGACGAAGATCCAGCAGGGAGGGAACCCCCACGGAACCGAACGCCACAAACAGGCAGATGGGAAGTCCCCAGAGAAGCAGTGCCTTTCCCAGCGGCACCATGCAGTCCAACATCGGAAGGGGAAAGGGTGCTCCCATGCAGTAGATGAACGTGTTAATCATCAGAAAGAAAGACAGAAACGAGACGGTGAAGAGCAGGCCGCCCGCCAGCTTTCCCCATACATACTGCCCCTTTTTCAGGGGAGCGGCCAGGAACAGGGCGTTTACTCCCAGCCTGCGATCCCCGGGGAAGCGGGCCGCCAGAAGGAAGGACAGGCCAAACATCAGCAGAAGAACGTCAAAGGTCATGATTCGATGGATGAAATAGGCGGGCTGATTTAAAAATTCCAGCCGGGCCAGATTGCGGGAGGAGGGGAAGCAGTCGAACTGTGCCAGCGCGGTGGCAGCCAGCAGAATCCCCCAGGCGGCGGGGCGCCGCATTTGCATAATATATTCATAGCGAATGATGGATGTAAGTTTACTCATGAAGTTTTCCTCCCATACAAAAAACGTAAGCGTCCTCCAGGGTGGCCTCCACAGGGGAAACCTGGGGAAAGAGCTGCTGGTCGTCCATGATGCGGGCACGGATCCCCTGGCTCTCGTAGGTGGCGGATAAAACCACGGTTCTTTTTTGGAGTCGGACCAGTTCACGGTCATCCTTCAGATGCAGAACTTTGACCCGGCCTGCCGCCTGCCTTAGCAGATCTTCCGCTGTACCTGCAAAAAAGAGATGTCCCCGGCGCAGGACTGCCAGTTCCCGGCAGATTTGGTGCACATCCTCCACGATATGAGTGGAAAACAAAACGGTGCGCCCCTCTCCCGCGTAGCGGGACAACACGCTTCGGAAACGCACCCGCTCTTCCGGATCCAGGCCTGCCGTGGGTTCATCCACCACCAGAATCGGAGGATTTCCCACAATCGCCTGGGCGATTCCCACCCGGCGCTTCATCCCGCCGGAGAGCCGGCCGATTTTCCGGCTGGAAAACTCCAGCATTTCCACCTGGGCCAGCGCGTGCTCCACGGCACGCTCCTCGCGGATCCCCTTGATCCGGGCCATGTAGGTGACAAATTCAAGAACGGACAGGGAGGGGTACATGGCCAGCTCCTGGGGCAGATAGCCGATGCGGCGCCTGACCTCATCGCCTTGAGCGGCTGTGTCAAAACCGCAGACCCGGATGGTGCCCCGGGTGGGAGGGCAGAGGATTGCCAGGGCTTTCATGAGAGTGGTTTTGCCCGCACCGTTGTGCCCCAGCAGGCCGAAAACGCCGGTTCCCACGGAGAACGTCACATCCTCCAGGGCGGTGACACCGCCGCTGTATTTTTTTGTAACATGCTGAAATTCGATGGTATGCATAACAGCCTCCTTATAACTACATTTGTAGATTTATAGAACAAATCAAATGGACGCGCAAGCGCGTCCGCTTAACTCACTGCTCGCGGGAATCAAATACTCAGCCCTTTGCGGCAGCCGTGTATTCTGGGCCGGAACGGTAAGCCGGATAGGGATAGAAATGTTGGCGGCTGAATCCCAGGGAGAGAAACAGGATCAGGGTCAGCAGCAGGGACAATTCAATTCCTGACAGCCAGATTTTCCGCCTGGAAGGTTTATGGAGGATGGCCCGGATGCGCCGTTTGGCTAATAGAAAGCGAAGCGCGCCGGCTGCTTCTCCGGAATCCGGGGAACAGGGAGAGGTCAATTCCATCAGTCTGAGCATGGCGCGGGCATACGCTCCCGGGGAAATGCGGCCGGCCCAGGCGGCCAGCACGCGGCGGTCGCAGTCCAACTCGCAGCGGAGGGAGAACTCTTTTCTGGCAATCCACACCAGGGGATTGATCCAATTCAGAATCAGGACGAAATCGTAAATCCGCTCCCAAAGCAGATGATGCTGACGCAGGTGCAGCAACTCATGGCTGAGCACGGCGGTCAGCTGGTCTTCGGTCAGTTCCTTTTCCACAAATTCATTCAGAATGATGGCCGGGCGAAAAACTCCCGTGGCGCAGGCGGGCTGCTTCAGTGTCCCATAGTACAGGGCGGGCAGTTTGGTCATTCCCAGGGTGAGGGCACAGCGGGAGCAGAGGCCAAGAAGCGCCGGATCCGGGCAGGGACGGCAGTGCTTCAGAGACTGATGAGCCAGCATGGCGCGCAGAAATTTCCCTGCCAGAAGGAGAAGAATACCCAGCGCCCACACCGTGCGCACCCCATAAAAGCCCGGCTGCCAGATCTGCTCTTCCGGGGAAAAGAGAGTTACCTCCGGGGAGAACAGGGGGAGGGCATAGAGAACCATGCCGCAGATGGAAAACCACAGCGGAATGGAGATCTTCAGCACACAGCCCGCAAAGAGGGAGAGCAGGGTGAAGAGACCGCCCATGGCCGAGACGAAGATGAGAATGTAAAACACATTATTGAGCATGGTCATTGGCCTCCTCCTGGCTGGCGATCAGTTTTTTCAGTTCCTCCAGTTCCTTCCGGGAGAGTTTTCCGCCCTGCACAAATCCCAGGACCATTTTGGACAGAGAGCCGTCATAGACCCGGCTCAGGAAATTCTGGCTCTCCGCAAGCTGGCAGTCAGTCTCGGAAACCGCGGGATAATACAGGTATCCCTTGCCCTGGCGCTGGGTGGTCAGGGCACCCTTTTTTACCAGGCGGGCCAGGTAGGTCTGGATTGTGGTTTTGCTCCACCCGGAGGAGGAGAGACGTTCCAGAATCTCAGGCAGGGTGAGGGGAGGATCGTTCCAGATGATCTTCATCACCTGCCATTCTGATTCGGAGATGGAAAGCTGAGGCTTCATATGAAGGGGCTCCTTTTATTGACTTGTTGTAGTT
>DBFBJF010000131.1:0-3438 GCA_048203265.1 Candidatus Merdiplasma sp. | reverse complement strand
ATCCAGTATTCTCCCATTCTAAAGATTTGAGGCATTCTCGAAACCTCCTTCCTGAGAAAATTCCATAATAAGATGTGCCGTTGATCTTATTATTTCTTCAAACTGCTTAATTTCTTCTTCCGAAAAATGGTAGATATCCTCCCACTTATACTGCGGAAGCCAGCATGTAGCATGTTTAAAACCATATTGTTCATCCGGTCTCTCAATATACACTTTTACTGCCCCATTTTCCTGCATATCAGAATGAACAATTTCAGTTTCATCGTTCAGCGTCATAAAAGGATACATCATATTATCAGCCCTCCCTACTTCTTATACGATACTTATTGTTTATCTCATACCTCATTATATTCCAAGTTGTCAAACTATTTAGTCTATTATAACACCCTAAATATTTCCCCGTCATTCTATTTTTCACTCATACGAAAAAGAGAGCAGAACATCATCTGTCCGCTCCCTTCCCAAGTATTTTATATGATTCATTCCTTCACACCATATCACACCCAAATGCGAAAAACCGTATTTACTTGTGATACGGTTCATGATGAATAATCCGGTAGCAGCGATAGACCTGTTCCAGCAGGATCACCCGCATCAGCTGGTGAGGAAAGGTCATATCAGAAAAAGACAGCAGGTAGTCCGCCCGGCTCAGCACCTCCCCCGAGAGTCCCAGGGAACCGCCGATGAGAAAGGTGATATGGCTTTTTCCCGATATGGCAAGCTGCTCCAGCTTGCCCGCAAAGGCCTCGGAGGAAAGTTTCTTTCCCTTGATGGCCAGGGCAATCACGTAGGAATCCTCCTTCAGATTCTTCAGTATCCGCTGGCCTTCCTTCTGCCTGATCTGCTCCTCCAGGGCAGGCCCGGCACCGTCCGGTGTCTGCTCATCCGCCACCTCGATAATATTCAGTTTGCAGTAACGGCTAAGGCGTTTGGCGTACTCCTTCACCGCCTCTGTATAATACTTTTCCTTGATCTTTCCCACCGCGATTACCGTCACGTTCATGCCCGGCTGCTCTCCTTTACAGTTCTATGTAGTAGGGACAGATGTCCTCATAGGATCCGTCTTTTAACCGGAAGCCTCCCGGGATCACGCCCAGGGGACGGAAGCCCACCCGCTCATACAGATGCCTTGCGTGGACATTGGAGGCCACCACTGCATTAAACTGCATAAGGCGAAAACCAAGCTTTTTGCCCTGAACCAAGCTGTCCAGCACCAGCTTTTCCCCTACGTGGCGCCCCCGACAACCACCATCCACCGCGTAGCTTGCATTGCAGATGTGGCCGCACCGGCCAATGTTGTTGGGATGGAGAATGTACATTCCCAGAACCTTTCCCGTCTCCTCCTCCACCGCCACGCCACAGTAGCTTTGCTCCTGAAAAAAGGCGGTCCCCGTGTCCCGGTTCAAAGCTTCTTCCTGAGGGAAGGCCACGCCCTCCACCACCACCTGATTCCAAATATCTGTCATAGCAGGAACATCCTCTGTTGTATATGCCCTCACAATTATCATAGCTGTTCCATCTCCTCCTGCACCTTTGCCTCGCAGGATCGCATCGCCAAGATGGTTTTCTCAAACAGGTCGTTCAAATCCCAGCCAAGCTGCTCCGCGCCCTGTTTGATAATATCCCTGGAGCAGCCGGCGGCAAACCGCTTATCTTTAAATTTCTTCTTCAGGCTGGACACCTCCATGTCCATCACACTCTTGGAGGGCCGCATCAATGCGGCAGCGCCCACCAGTCCCGTCAACTCATCCACTGCAAACAGCACCTTCTCCATCTCATGCTCCGGAGCAATGTCGCTGCAGATGCCATAGCCGTGGGAACAAATAGTGGCAATCATATCCTCTCCCACGCCTCCTTCCCGCAGAAGTTCCGGTGCCTTCTGGCAGTGCTCCTGGGGATAAAGCTCAAAATCGATGTCATGGAGCAGGCCGCTGATCCCCCAGTAATCCTCCTCGTCCCCATATCCCAATTCTTTGGCAAACCAGCGCATCACATACTCCACGGTCAGGCCGTGCTGGATATGAAAGGGCTCCTTGTTGTATTTTTTCAGAAGCTCCAGGGCTTCCTCTCTTGAAATTTTGCTTGTTCTCATAGCTGTCTTTTCCTTTCCGCGTACCGGCATATACCCACAAATGGAAAGGAGGGATTTCCTCTCAATATTAGTGAAAATCCCTCTTTATTTCCTTACTTATTCTTGCTTACTTATTCTTGTTTCGAATGTACTCGTCGATGCCCGCTGCGGCAACCTTACCTGCGCCCATGGCCAAAATCACGGTAGCAGCTCCGGTCACTGCGTCTCCACCGGCATATACGCCGTCTTTAGAAGTGGCACCGGTACTCTCATCCGCAATAATACATTTTCTCTTGTTTGTGTCCAGACCGTAGGTGGTGGAGGCGATCAGGGGATTGGGGGAAGTACCCAAAGCCATAATCACGGTATCCACATCCATATCGAATTCCGATCCGGGGATCTCCACAGGGCGCCTTCTTCCGGAGGCATCGGGCTCTCCCAGTTCCATCCGGATGCAGGTCATTCCTTTTACAAAACCGTCCTCATCCACCAGGATCTCTTTGGGATTGGTGAGCAGATCAAAGATGATCCCCTCCTCTTTCGCGTGATGTACTTCCTCCGCACGGGCAGGCAGCTCCGCCTCGCTGCGGCGGTATACGATATGAACTTCAGCGCCCAGACGCAGAGCTGTTCTGGCTGCATCCATGGCCACATTTCCGCCGCCCACGACAGCCACTTTCTTGCCGTGCACAATGGGAGTATCATAATCGTCCCGGAAGGCTTTCATCAGGTTGTTTCTTGTCAGGTACTCGTTGGCGGAGAACACACCCTTGGCCTGCTCTCCGGGAATTCCCATGAACATGGGAAGGCCGGCACCGGAACCGATGAACACAGCTTCATACCCTTCCTCGGTCAGCAGATCATCGATGGTAACGGATTTTCCAACCACCACATTCGTCTCAATCTTGACACCCAGAGATTTTACATTCTCTACCTCTTTCGCCACAACCTTGTCCTTGGGAAGACGGAACTCGGGGATACCGTAAACCAGCACACCGCCCGCCTTGTGCAGCGCCTCAAAAATGGTCACATCGTAGCCCATCTTAGCCAGGTCTCCGGCACAAGTCAGACCGGAGGGGCCGGAACCGATCACGGCAATCTTGTGACCGTTTTTCTGTGCGGGAGCTTCCGGCTTGATTCCCTGCTCCATAGCCCAGTCAGCCACAAAACGCTCCAGCTTGCCGATGGAGATCGGGTCTCCCTTAATGCCTCGGATACACTTACCCTCACACTGGGTTTCCTGGGGACATACCCGGCCGCAGATCGCGGGAAGCGCGCTGGACTTGGAAATCGTCTCATAAGCTTCTTTAAACTTGCCTTCCTTCACTTCCATGATAAAGTCAGGAATATTAATATTTACGGGACAT
>DBFBJF010000130.1:0-3608 GCA_048203265.1 Candidatus Merdiplasma sp. | reverse complement strand
GATGGAAAAGAAAAGCACCTCTTTTGTACGATACCGCGCAGAGAGGTGCTTTTTAACCGAAACGAAAGAGAACTGATATGGAAAAATGGTTTGTGGCGGCCAAGCGGGCCGACTTTCAGGCAATCGGGAAAAAATTTCATATTGACCAGGTGATTGCCAGAATTATCCGGAACCGGGATGTGGTGGGGGATGCGGCGATTGAGGAGTATTTAAATGGTACGCTGGACCAGCTCCACTCCCCGGAACTGTTGAATGGCTGCCGCCAGGCAGCCGGCCTTTTGAAAGAAAAAATTGACCAGAAGAAAAAAATCCGGATCATTGGGGATTATGATATTGACGGGGTGAATGCCACCTACATCCTGTACCGGGGACTAAGCCGGCTGGGAGCCAATGTGGACTATGAGATACCCGACCGGATGCGGGACGGCTACGGCCTGAATATTCATCTGGTGGAGCTGGCCAGGGAGGAGGGGGCGGATACCATTCTCACCTGCGATAACGGAATCACCGCCATAGAACAGACGGAGTATGCCAAAAGCCTGGGTATGACGGTGGTGATCACCGACCACCATGAGCCTCTCTATCATGAGACAGAGGAGGGGAAACACTGGGATTTGCCCCGGGCCGACGTCTTGGTGGATCCTAAATTGGAGGACTGCCATTATCCTTTTAAAAAGCTGTGCGGGGCAGCTGTGGCCTGGAAGCTGGTCCAGATGCTCTATAAGATCTGCGGCCTGGATATGGAGGAGGCGGAAGAATTTCTTCCCTTCGCGGCCATTGCCACCGTGGGGGATGTGATGGATCTGGAAGGAGAGAACCGCATTATTGTAAAATGGGGCCTGAAGGCCCTGGAACGAACCCAAAATCCGGGGCTTCGAGCGTTGATCCGTGAGACCGGGCTGGAGGGTTCCGCATTGAGCGCCTACCATATCGGCTTTGTCATCGGCCCCTGCATCAATGCCAGCGGCAGGCTGGACACCGCCAAGCGGTCCCTGAGGCTTCTGCTGGCCCGGGATGAGGCGGAAGCCGGAGAACTGGCCGCAAAGCTGAAGCAGCTCAACGATGAGAGAAAAGAGCTGACAGCCCGGGGAGTGGAGCAGGCGGTGGAGGAGATTGAGCATACCTCGCTGAGGGAGGACCGGGTGCTGGTGGTGTATCTGCCACAGTGCCACGAAAGCATTGCGGGGATTATTGCCGGGCGTATCCGGGAACGCTATCACAAGCCGGTGTTTGTGCTCACCCGCGGCGCGGACTGCGTGAAGGGCTCGGGGCGCTCCATCGAGGCTTACTCCATGTTTGATGAGATGGTGAAATGCCAGGACCTGTTCCTGAAATTTGGCGGCCATCCCATGGCGGCGGGGCTTTCCCTTCCAGAGAACCGGGTGGAGGAGTTCCGGAGACGGATCAATGAGCTTTGCACCCTGACTCCCGAAGATTTTGTGGAGAAAGTGATGATTGATGTACCCATGCCCATCAGTTATATCACGGAAGAGCTTATTGAACAGCTAAGCCTCCTGGAGCCCTTCGGCAAGGGAAACACAAAACCTCTGTTTGCGGAACGAGATCTCCGGATCCAAACCTGCACAATCCTGGGCAAGCATAAAAATGTGCTGAAGATGACGGTCTACAATGGAACGGGCGCTGCGATGGAGGCTATGTACTTTGGAGATGTGGAAGAATTTTTATCCCATTTATCCGAAAAGTTCGGCAGAGAGCAAGTGGATGGACTTCTTTTTGGCCATGGAGGAAATATAACCCTGTCCGTCACCTATTATCCCACCATCAATGAGTTCCGGGGAAGACGGACGATACAGATTGTGATACAAAATTACCGGTAAAGGAGAACTTTGCGTCATGAGATTATCAGGAAAAATGAAAGCGGTCATTACGGTACTGCTGCTGGCAGCTGCCGGCATCTACTATTATGTGGCCATTCCGGCCTTCAACTTTCACTCCGTGGGTACATGGAAATTTGTAATCATCGGTATTCTGGTGCTGGTGGTTTTGTATGGGCTGCACTGCAGGGTGAGAAGTGTGGAGGATGTGAAGAGCAACAGGGGACTGATAGTTGGGATCGGGATTCTGCTGGCTCTGGTGCTGATTCTGATTGTGGGAAGCATCCTCTCTTCACCCATTGTAAACGCGTCAAAATATCAGAAGCTGCTGACGGTGGAGGAGCGGGATTTCACCCAGGATATTCAGGAGGCGGATTACAGTAAGATCCCACTGCTGGACAAGAGCAGCGCGGCCTTGCTTGGAAACCGGAAAATGGGAAGCATGGTGGACTATGTATCCCAGTTTGAGGTGAGCAATATTTACACCCAGATCAACTATCAGGATACGCCGGTGCGGGTGACGCCCCTGGTGTATGCCAGCGCTATCAAGTGGCTGACCAATCACGGGGACGGCATTCCGGCTTACATCAAAATTGACATGGCGACCCAGGATACAGAACTGGTGACGCTGGAGGAGCCGATCCGGTACTCAGAGTCAGACCATTTTAACCGGAACATTTATCGCCATCTGCGTTTTCGGTATCCCACCTACATTTTTGACCGTCTCAGTTTTGAAATTGATGACGATGGAATTCCATACTGGATCTGTCCGGTGAAATCTTATAAGATTGGCCTCTTTGGCGGAGAGACCATTGGTCGGGTGGTGCTGTGCAACGCCAGCACCGGGGAAACTTGGGATTACGCCCTGGAAGATTGTCCGGAGTGGGTGGACTCTGTCTGCTCAGCCAGCCTGCTGATCCGGCTCTATGATTACTACGGAACTCTGCGAAACGGATATTTCAACAGCATCCTGGGACAGAAGGGCTGCCTGAAAACCACGGATGGCTACAATTATCTGGCGCTGGAGGATGATGTGTGGGTGTACACCGGAGTCACCTCCGTCAGCGGAGATCAGTCCAATGTGGGCTTTGTGCTGATGAATCAGAGAACCATGGAGACCCGTTTCTATGCCATCCCCGGCGCGGAGGAGTATTCTGCTATGGAGTCCGCGGAGGGTCAGGTGCAGAACCTTGGGTATCAGGCTACATTTCCCCTGCTTTTGAATGTGGCAGGAGAGCCCACCTATTTTATGGCCTTAAAGGATGACGCCGGCCTGGTAAAGAAATATGCCATGGTAAATATTCAGCGGTATCAGAACGTGGCTATCGGGGATACGGTATCTCAATGTGAGAGCTCCTATGTGGAACTGCTGAAGGATAACGGCATTGCTCTGGCGGTTACGGATCCCCAGGATGAGACGGCCGGCACAATCCGGAAGATTGCCCAGACCGTGGTGGACGGCAATTCCCATTACTATATTCTCCTGGGGGGAAGCGATGACATCTATGACGTATCAGTGGGTGATTTCATGAACATCATTCTTTATGAGGTGGGGGATACGGTCTCCTTCGGCTATGTGCAGGAGGACGGATACCGTATGGTGGTTTCCCTGGACGGGGAGACGGCAGCGGTTCGCGAGCCCTCCGGGACAGAGGTGCTGCCGGAGGAGGAACTTTCATCGGAGTCCGGAGTATAAGGGAGCGGAAAGAGGCCTGGAAACTGTACTTTTGCTCCGGTAAAACTTGACAAGGAAACCACCTTGGAATAGAATGA
>DBFBJF010000129.1:0-9685 GCA_048203265.1 Candidatus Merdiplasma sp. | reverse complement strand
GCAATTTCCGTTACGGGTCCTCCGTACTCCGCATAGATCGTCTCATCCTCCATCAGAAGGTCAAACTCCTCCAGGGCGGCCTGGGCGTCCTCCAGGGTCTCCTGGGCAGCCTCCAGGTCATCCTCCAGGCCGTTGGTGGCGATCTCATACAGCTGCTGCGCGTACGTATAATTTGTCATGGCGTTTTCATAGGTTTGCTTTGCCTCAATGGACTGGGTAGTCAGATTATTTTTCGCAATCTGAAGATTCGCCTCAATCTCATCGTAATTAAGCTGAGCCTCCTCCAACTCATCCTCCACATCTGACCCGGCCTCCAGCTCCGCCTCATATTCTGCCACCTCCTCAGCGGCCTCCTCCAGTTCCTCCTCCAGCTTCGCCACGGTACTTTCCAGGTTGGCAATGGTGGCGTCATAGGTCTCCTGAGCCGTCTCCCCGTTGGCAATATTCATATCATAGGTGTACTGCGCCTCTGTGCGGCTGCTTTCCAGATTAATTTCCTCCTGCTCCACCTGAAGCTCGGCGTCCGCCACTGCCTGCTCCAATTCTGACCGGTAACTCTGGGCGCTCTCATCCGTCACCTTCAATATGGGATCCCCCTGCTGAATTACCTGGCCCACGGTCACATATACCTCCTCAATCTCCAGACCTCCGTCAGTGGAAGAAGCGGTCTGGCTGACGGATGTGACTGCGCTGTTCCCTCCGGTCTGCTGGGTCTGGTTGTTTTCCATTCCCAAAGAGGCGCTCTCTCCCGTTCCCACGCCTCCGGATGCCTGGGATGTCCCGCCGGATGCCTCTGCGGATGAACTGCTGCCGGAACTGACTTCTGCCGCCTCCGGCAGCTCAATGGTCTGGGAATTACTGCCAAAGGATACGGTTCCGCTCTCTGTAATGCCATAAATCACAGATCCATAAGATACGCTGGCCTCCTTGTAAGCCGGTCCGCTGCCGGATGCCTGACTTTCCTGCCCGTTCACCTGCGTCCGATAATAGTAAAAACCCCCCGCTCCAGCGGCTGCAGCGATCAACAGGAGTCCTAAAATCCGCCGTCCCCGTTTCTTTCTACTCATTTTCTGTCTCCTCCTCGCCATTTCTTTCAGTCTCCTGTCCGGATCTTCTGCCGGCCGTCAGCATGCCTCTTCCCTCTGTCCAAAAAGCAGAAGTTCCCATCTGTACTTCGGCAGACAGGCCGGAAGTCAAACGGCCGCTCTCGTTGTCAAGGGCGATCCGCACCTCATAATTCACCTCCGTGCGGGATCCGCCATCGGCCGCCTCGGGAGATTTTTCCTCCACGGTTCCCTGCACCGTGCCGTATCCCGAGAGGGTTACCGTTGCTGCGTCTTCTACGGAAATATCCGCCACTTGATACTGGGATACCTGAATATCCACGTATACGGTACCTGTCTCATAAAAAGTCACCAGCGGCAGAGACGCGCTCAGCTGATCTCCGGCTTCCCAGGAGACGGAGGCCACCAGGCCGCTCTGAGAGGACGCAATCACCCCATCCTCCCAGCTCTCCAGTTCTTCTAATTCTTCCTGGGCGCTGTCAACCTGATCCCTGGCCTCCTGCAGCGTGCGCTCCAGTTCCTCCATGGTCTGCTGATAGGTGATTTCCGCCAGTTCTCCTTCCAGAACAGCAGTATCATAGGTGTGCTGAATCTCCAGACGGGTGGCCTTTTCATTTCTTACCAATTCCGCATACTGACTCTCCACCGTCTCCATACCTTCCTGAAGCTGTTCTAACAGCTCCTCTGCCTCCTCTTCACTGGCAGGCGTTCGCTCCAGAAGATTTTTTATCTCCGTCAGGTCATACTCATCGCCAAACAGGCTGCCCGCTGAAGTCTCGCCGCCAGCGGAGCCTGTTCCCTGCTGCAAATTTCCGGCAGTATCCCCGGACTCCAGTCCCGAGGCACCGCTCAGCTCAGTGCCTCCTCCTGCCTGTGACATACCACTCATGGCTCCCGTACCATCCCCGGACATACCCTGGCCTCCGGCTGCGCTTCCGCTGCGGTTCTGCTCCTCATTTTCCTGCTCTCTCTGGCTTTCTGCCGTCTCAGCCGTTCCCGTTGTCCCTTCCGGCTGCCCGGAAGTGCTTTCGCTCTCCGGGTTCTCTTCCTCCAGAATTTGTCCGGTCGTTCCGGCTTCCGCCTCCTGATCCGCCGGCCGCGTCTCATCCGTTTCCTGGGTCAGTTTTTCCACCTCGCTCTCGGCCTCCTCCAGCTGCCCTTCCAGAAGTTCCAGATACTGCGTTCTCCTATCAAAAATCTGATCATCCAGCCGGGAAATCTGACTGTATAATTCGGCCCGTTCCGCTTCCAGCTCATTCATAGACACCAGCAAGCTTTCCAGTCTTGCAAGTTTCTCCTCATCCGTCAGAGTCTCCGTCTCGGTTTCTATCTCCGCATCTTCCCCTGTCTCCTCCGTCTGTTCCTCACTCTGCTGGGCATCTGTCTCGGTATTCGTTCCATCCGTTTCCGCAGTCTTCTGCAGAGTCTGCCCGCTGTTGCTGACCACCTCCTGCCCGGTCTCCTCCTCAATCAGAATATCATCGGTATTCGAAGCAGAACTCCCCTGGTCCGCGTTACCTCCCGCAGCTTGTGTCTCTTCCGCCGCCTGAGTCTGCGCCTCCGTGGCCGCCTGCGTCTGTGCTTCCGTGGCTGCCTGGATCTGCGCCTCCGTGGCTGCCTGGGTCTGCGCCTCCGTGACCGCCTGGGTCTGCGCCTCTGTGGCTGCCTGGGTCTGCGCTTCCGCAGCGGTCTCTGGCACTGCCGTCTCGTTTGGCAGTTCTTCCTGGGACGAGGAGGTCTTCACCGTTTCCACCCCTTCCAGCCCCGCCACGGGCGAGGTCTGGGGCGTCTCCCGACTCGCTTCTTCTGTTTCGGTCTGCGCTCCCCCATCCACCGTTCCGCCGGTCAGCACGGTTCCCGTTCCACAGAAATTTTCTGTGGAAAGTTCTGACCGTTCATATAACTCTGACAGGAAATCATTATATTCTTGGTTGAGTATCGCAAGACGGGCAGCCAGCGTTTCTCTCTGGGTGACAAGCTCAGAGAGTTCCTCCGCCAGCGCCTGAGCCTGCTCCCCGGAGTCAGCCTCCCCCGCTCCCTCTTCTTCCTCCACCAACCTGTCACTCTCCGGCTGTCCCTCGCCGCTCTCCTCCTGGGACTCGCTGATCTGCTGCCCGCCCCCGTTCTCCTGCTGGGATTCGCTTTCCGGAAAATTCTCCCCGTTCTCCTGGTTCATCCCATTTTCTGTCTGTTCCTGACCGTCCTGGGGCCGGTTGCCATTCTCTTCCTGGCTCATCCCTGCCTGCCCCATACTTTCCTGCGCCTGATCTTCTGTCTTTCCCGACTCACCCTGGGACGTTCCGGTCCCCTGGCCGCTTCCGCCTCCGGTTCCCCCGGCCGATCCGCTTCCTCCAAAAGCGCCGTCATCAGAAGAAGAGAAACTGCTCTCCCCATAGGATCCATCGGCGATTCCCTCCTCAATCTCTGACATAGCCTCCTCCAGTTCCGTCATAACCTCCTGGTGTTCCTCCAAGGTATCCTCCAATTCCGCTTCATTGGAGGTTTTCACGTACTCCGCCTGATCGGCCAAAGCCCTGGCCATCTCCAGGGCATATTCTGCCTCTGCAGTTCCCTGGTCATAGGCAAGCTCCTCATCTGTCAACGCATTTTCCGCATAAATCACCGCCGCCTCATAGTAATCCAGCGCCTCCCGATAGCTCTCCTCCGTCAGCTTCAGCAGGCGGTCGCCCTGACTCAGCACACTGCCCGCCTGGGCGTATACCTCCTCCACAACAAGAGACACGCTGCTCATATCAAAATCCAGATACAGATCAGTGGTGAGAAACTGGGTAGTTCCCTCGTAAGTCCCGCTCTCACTGTCCGTCAAAACCGTGGTTTCACTTTCTGCCTCTTCCTCGCTGCCAAGCACCGGCGAAGCTCCCATTCCCCAAATCTGAGTTGTCAAAACCGCCGCTCCCAGGATGAGACTCATCCCTCTCTTCCTGCTCCCTCTGTCTGATCTTCCATCCAACCTGTCCATATACTCCTCCGTTTCTTTCCGGGAATCTGACCTCTTTCTATTTCCAAAATTTCCTCACAATCACACAAAAGTATACCCGAGAGGGCTGAAATGTACCTGAAAAAAGAAGGCAGATACACAACTCCCAAAAGGATGTATATCCGCCTTCTGATTCAATGAACCATTCTGTCAAACGGTTCCATCTATCTTTTTGCTTTCTCTTATCATAAAACCGCCCGGAAGGTGATGCTTTTTCCATCCTGGCTGGATACCGACAGCTTCCCGTGGTGGGCCTGGGCCACAGCCCTGGCAATGGAAAGTCCGATGCCGGTTCCGCCGGTCTGCGCATTCCGGGACTTATCCGGCCGGTAAAACCGGTCAAACAACCGCTCAATATCTTCCATCCCTGTCAAATCACAGGTATTATACACCTCAATCACCACCGACCGGTGCCGCCGCTCCACTGTCAGCCGGATGGTTCCTCCCTGATCCGAGTACTTCACTGCATTGTCCAGCAAAATGGAGATCATCTGCTGGATCAGCGTCCGCTCTCCCCATAGGACAAGGCCGTCCTGAATCTGCTGTTCGTACTGTTTTCCCTTTGCCTTGGCAAGAGCGGTAAAGGGCTCCGCAATCTCCCACACCGCATCACTGAGGTTGAACTCCGCCTGGGTGGGCAGCGGTCTCTCCTCATCCAGCCTGGAAAGCGTAACCAGGTTATTCACCAATTTCGACATGCGCACGGACTGTTTTTGAATATTTTCTACCCACTCATTCCCCTCATACTCTATGGCCAGCACATCGGCACTGGTGGCAATGGAGGTCAGGGGTGTCTTGATCTCATGGCTGGCATCAGTGATAAACTGCTTCTGACGCTCAATATTTTTTACATAGGGGGCAATGGCCTGTTTGGAGAAAAATGTCACCAGACAGAATACCGCCATCAGGCACACCACCTCCACCCCGCAGGATATAAGCAGGATACTCCTCATCACCTGAATCTCCGACCCGGCCTCCAGAAAGGTGATCTGTATCCCACCTTCTTCCTCCGTCACCAGGTAGCGGTATCCGCCATAATATCCCGTGGTGTGGCCCTTCTTTTGTATTGCCTCCGCATATTCCTGGGCGTCCTCCTCTGAAATGGAGGAAAAGAAATCATCCTGCACGCGGATGACGTCCCCATCGGCACTGCACTCCACCGTAAAAAACAGGGCCAGTCCCTCCATTTGGGGGCGGTTATTGTTCATGCGGTCCGGTTTTGGAAATCCGGGATTCTGAAAAGGCGAATTTTGATCGTCTCCGGTATCCGAAATTCTCTCCAGGGTCATATCCAGCCTTCCCGTGGTCACTGTATAATTCACTCCGTTAATGGCAAGCATCAAAACCGACATCACCATAAAAATGGCGGCCATGGCAGAGAGAATAAATCTCCGCCGCATTTTCTTCAGCATACGGTTTCCTCCAGCATATACCCGGCCCCCCGCACTGTGCGGATCTCCACATCCGCGTCAAGCTGCTTTAATTTTTTTCGCAGAAAACCAATATACGTCCAGACCACATCGATCTCAGCTTCCGTGTCCAGCCCCCAGATCTTCTCCATCAAATGTTCCGAGGAAAATACATGACGGGGATTTCTCATAAAAAGCTCCATAAGCTGATACTCTTTATTGTTCAGGCGTATGGAGCTTCCCTCCTTTGTCAGTTCATATTTATTACAGTCCAGGATCGTCTTCCCCACACACAGCTCCATGGGCGCGTAGGTTCCGTTCCTTCTGGTGAGGGCCCTCACCCGGGCCACAAACTCGGTACCCGCAAAGGGCTTGGGCAGATAATCGTCCGCTCCCGCGTTCAGCCCGGCCACCCGGTCCTCCACTTCTCCCTTGGCAGTCAGAAACAGCACCGGCGTAGTCAGCCCCCGCTGCCGTATCCGCCGCAGCACTGAAAGCCCGTCCATCTCAGGCATCATAATATCCAGCACAATGGTATCGTAGCTTCCCATCAGACAGTAATCCAGCGCATCCTTCCCGTTGTGCACAATGTCTACCGTATATCGGCTGCGCTCCAGCACCACCTTCAGCGCTTTGGCAATCTCCACTTCATCTTCCGCAATCAAAATGCGCATTTTCGGCCTCCCGATCTTGTACTTTTGATTTTATTTTACCACAGCCACCCAAAATTACGTTGAAAAATTTTCTTCGGGTGATTCCGCCGCAATCAGACCGTCAGCCGTCCTGCTCCTTATTTTTCTCCGTTTAAAATCGCCATAAATTCATCTCCCGTGATGGTCTCCTTCTCATAAAGGTAGCTGGCCAGCTCATCCAGCTTCTCCCGGTTCTCCATCAGGATGCCCGCAGCTTTCTCATGCTGCTTCTTTACCAGTTCCACCACCAGCTCATCGATCCGCGCCTCAGTACTGGCGGAGCAAGCCAGGGAAGTATCTCCTCCCAGGTATTGGTTCTCCACCTTTTCCATCGCCACCATATCGAACTCTTTGCTCATGCCGTAACGGGAAATCATAGCTCTGGCCAGCTTAGTGGCCTGCTCAATATCATTGGAGGCGCCCGTGGTCACTGAGCTGAACACCAGCTCCTCCGCCGCCCGTCCGCCTGTCAGGGTGGCAATCTTGTTTTCCAATTCTTCCTTGTTCATCAGGTAATGATTGCCCTCATCCACCTGCATGGTGTAGCCCAGCGCTCCAGAGGTACGGGGCACAATGGTGATCTTCTGCACTGGGGCGGAGTTTGTCTGCTTGGCAGCAACCAGCGCATGGCCAATTTCATGGTAGGCCACAATCCGCTTCTCCTGATCTGTCAAAATCGCGTTCTTCTTCTCATAGCCCGCGATCACCACCTCAATACTGGCTTCCATATCCTCCTGGGATACCACCTTCCGGCCATCCCGCACAGCCCGCAGGGCAGCCTCATTCACAATGTTTGCCAGCTCGGCACCGGAGGCTCCTGATGCCATCCGGGCAATCACGGAGAAGTCCACATCGCTGGACACTTTCACCTTCTTTGCATGGACCTTTAAGATCTCCTCCCTGCCCTTCAGATCCGGAAGTTCCACCGGAATTCTCCGGTCAAACCGTCCCGGGCGGGTGAGGGCAGGATCCAAAGATTCCGGACGGTTGGTGGCCGCCAGCAGCACCACGCCGCTGTTCTCCTCAAATCCGTCCATCTCCGTCAAAAGCTGGTTCAGCGTCTGCTCCCGCTCATCATTTCCGCCTACACGGCCGTCACGCTTCTGCCCGATGGCATCAATCTCATCGATAAACACAATGCAGGGGGCCTTCTCCTTGGCCTGCTTAAACAGATCTCTCACCTTGGCGGCGCCCATGCCCACAAACATCTCCACGAATTCGGAACCGGACATGGAGAAGAACGGTACATTCGCCTCACCGGCCACAGCCTTGGCCAGCATGGTTTTACCGGTTCCGGGAGGGCCCACCAGCAAAACGCCCTTGGGCATGGCCGCTCCAATCTCCCGGTATTTGGAAGGTTCATGAAGATACTCCACAATCTCCTTCAGGCTCTCCTTCGCCTCCTCCTCTCCGGCCACATCAGAAAATTTAATACCGGCGGAAGATTTCACATATACTTTGGCATTGCTCTTTCCCATTCCAAATGCCATGGAATTGGCTCCCCCGGCCCGCTGCATCAGCTTCTTGGACATATATTCCCCAATTCCAATGAAGATCACAATCGGCAGCACCCAGGATATGAGAAAACTGATCAACGGTGAGGTCTGCTCAATGATCTCGCCGGAGAACTTGGCTCCGGAGTCATACAGCCGTTGGGTCAGATCCGGATCATTCACCATTCCTGTCTTATAGATTGTGGTGCCATCCTTATCCGTAAATAATATCTGGTTTTCCTCTTCCTGAATTTCTACCTGTCCGATCTCCTTGTCTTCTGTCATGGAGATAAAGGTACCATAGTCCACTTCCTGAATCTGACGTTGGGCCATCCAGGGCATGGCAAGGAAATTCACCAAAAGCAGCACCAGAATCACAATTGTATAATAATAGATCAACGGTTTTTTGGGTCGCTTTACTTCATTCATTTTTTTCCGCCTCCTTCTTTTCATCACAGTCCATCTGGGCATCAATGGCCTTCATCACCGCAATCAATGCGTAACGCATGGACTGGACCGCCACATCAATGGCATACTCTGCGTACAGGGCACCTGCCTCCGCCTTATCCTGCGCCTCATCGGACAATTCACTGTGCAGGCTCCGGGGCAGGTCCTTCTTCACAATCTGATCCGCCTGTCTGAAATAATCCAGCCAAATTCCGGAGAGAGCCGCCGCTCCGGGAGACCGGCTGTTCCTTTCTCTATGCTCCAGCAGGGCTTCGGCTTCCTTATACTCCGCCAACATTCGGTCCAGTTCCCGCCGGATTTCTCCATGATTTTCTCTGCGGCAAAGCTCCAGCCTGCTCTGCATTAATTCGTACTGTTTTTCCAGCTCACAGATCTTTACCGCAAACATATCCTGATTTAAATTCATGGCACACTCCTCCTTCTGCTCAGGAAGCAGCGTCTCTTGAAACGTTCCTGTAACGATTCTGTTATATCAGTTTTCCCCGTCGGACACCATTCTCAATTTTTTACATCTGTATAGACAAACTGCCCTAAATGTAAAAAACACTTACACTTTTCGGTTTCTGTCAAGACACCGAATGTGCAAGTGTTTTTTATCCCGGTTCCCCTGAGGGATCGTCCTCAGCCGGGCCTCCCCTCTGATCAGTCTCATTGCCCGTACTGTCTAAGCCTGGCCGGATAAATCCACCATTCTCCTGGAAAGAAGGCGGGCAATCTGTTCTGACAGTTTTTTTTCATCGATCTGTTTCTGCCTGCAGAGTTTCAGCAGGATTCCCGTCAATCCGCAGCTCCAGAAGTCCAACAGCAGCTCCATATCAGAATAATTGATCGGAAGCTGCGGTGATCTGGCCTCCAGCAGCCGCTTCAAATATGTCCGGATCGCCTTGAGAAACATCAGCTCCATCTGCTCCCTTCTCTGAGAGTTCATCAGCGCATTGATCATTTCACGCTTTTCCACGGTGGACTCTACCAGAACTAAAATTTCCTCCCCCATGGACTTGGCTTCCAGCGTCTGCCCCAGTGCCTGATCCAGAGCTTGATCCAGAGACCATTCAATTACTTCTATAATATCCTGAAAATGATAGTAAAAGGTCTGGCGTGAAATATTGCACGCCTCCACCAGAGACTTGACGGTCACCTCGTCAAGCCCCTTCTCCTCCACCATCTGCGCAAACGTCTGTGCAATCACCTGCTTCATATTTACGGGCATCTTATCTACCTCATTTCCTTGCTGCCTTGCCTTAATTTTCCCGCTGTTCTGCCTTTTTCTCGCATTATATCATAAGGAAAGAAAATTTGGAACTGCACATTTTCTCACAAAAATCCGTATCTGTTCTCAATCCCGTACAATACGTTTCTTCGCTGCGGCTCGCCCAAAATAGTTCATATAACAAAGAACGCCGGAACCCTTGCAACACAAGGCTTCCGGCGCCAACCAGAGCAGGGGATGAGAGAATCGAACTCCCACCAAAGGTTTTGGAGACCCCTATCATACCATTTGACCAATCCCACACATCTGTCTTGGCAACGGTATTTTTCGGCTTCTTGATCACAAGCTCCG
>DBFBJF010000128.1:0-3408 GCA_048203265.1 Candidatus Merdiplasma sp. | reverse complement strand
ACCGCGATCACCGTGGACAGAGCCGCAAAGGACATAAAAATAAAGAAACAGGTGCCCCAGATCTCGCCGCTGGCCATATTGTTAAACACATTGGGCAGGGTGATAAACAACAGGGACGGGCCGGATCCAGGTTCCACGCCGTAGGCAAAGCAGGCCGGGATAATGATAAAGCCGGCCATCATAGCCACAAAAGTATCCAGCAGGATGATGCTCACCGACTCACCCAGCAGCTTGCGGTCCCGCTTCATGTAGCTTCCGAAAATCTCCATGGCGCCGATACCCACGCTCAGAGTGAAAAATGCCTGGGACATGGCCGCGTACACCACCTCGCCCAAACCGTAGTCTGTCACCAGCTGGAAATCCGGTATCAGATAAAACTTCACACCCTCCATGGCCCCGGGCAGAACCAGAGAATGTACCGCCAATACCACCATCAGTACAATCAGGATACCCATCATGATCTTCGTGATCTTCTCGATTCCGTTCTGAAGTCCGAAGGCGCAGACCACAAAAGAGACAACCACCGCAGCAATCATCCACCCGGTCATGGTGGGGGCGGATCCCAGCATCTGGTTAAAGGCATCGCTTACCCCCTGGGAATCCAGGCCGGACAGCTTCCCGGTGGCGGTTCTCCAGGCATAGTACATCATCCATCCGCTCACCAGAGTATAGAACATCATCAGAAGATAACTGCCCAGAATACTGATCCACTTCAGATGATGCCACTTCGTCCCTGCCGGTTCCAGCTTTTCAAAGGCGCATCCCATGCCCTTGCGGCTGCTGCGCCCCACAGCGAACTCGCAGATCAGAATGGGAAGACCAAAAATAGCCAAAAAAATAAGATAAATCACAATGAACGCCGCTCCCCCGTACTGTCCGCACAGGTAGGGAAATTTCCATACATTTCCGATCCCCACGGCGCATCCGGCGGACACCAGGATAAATCCCAGCCGGGAGCCAAAAGTTTCTCTTTCCTTCATCTTTTCCTCTCCTTCTCTATTCCCTCTTTTGGTATCCTTGTCTGATACCAGAAAACATTGTAACACGTCATTTTCTCTCCGTACAGTCTATTTTTACCTGATTTCTCAAGAAATTCTTCAGATTTTCTTATAATATGCCCAAGATACTTGACAACCCCCTCCCGGCCGGTGCAATATGTACCGTGAAAGTCCCGTCTGGAGGCAGGGCAGTTTTCTCTGTCCGCAGTCTTTTTCGAATATGCCGGGCGGGCGCAGCACGAGCATGCAGATGCGCATATGAAGGAGGAAAACACAATCATGTTACAGTGCACAGATCTGGTGAAAAGTTATCGCAAAAAAGACGCCGTCCACCATTTGAGCCTTCACCTGGACGCCGGAAAAATATACGCGCTGCTGGGTCCCAACGGCAGCGGGAAAACCACACTGATGAAGATGATCACCGGGCTGGTAAAGCCCACCAGCGGAGAGATCACCTTTGAGGGGAACCCCATCGGCACCGCGTCCAAGGCTCACATCGCCTATATGCCCACAGAGGCATTCTTTTATTCCTATATGACAGGAAAGGACGCGGGAAATTACTACCGGGATTTTTTTGATGACTTTCAGCCGGAGCGATACGCCCGCTATCTGGAGGAGATGGAGTTGGATTCCAATCAGAAGATCTCAAAAATGTCTTCCGGAATGATGGCAAAATTAAAAATCGCCCTGACTCTGTCCCGGGACGCCCGGCTGATTATGCTGGATGAGCCCTTAAACGGCATTGACCTGATTACCAGGGAGCGGATCATCCAAACCCTCACCGCTTCCTTCCGTCCCGACAAGACCTTCGTGCTCTCCAGCCATCTGGTGGAGGAGCTGGAAAAAATGATTCATTACGCGTTCTTTATCAAGCAGGGGGAGCTGGTGCTGGAGGGAAGCCTGGAGGATTTCCATCGGGAACGTGGAAAAACCATTGTGGATCTCTACAAAGAAATTTACGCCTGACAGAAGACCAAGAGAAGAGGAGAATTGACATGCTCAAACTAATGAAATATGAATTCAGAAAAAACAGGACCGTTCTGCTGGTGATGGGCGGAGGCCTGCTCCTGCTGCAGCTCTACTACATGTTCGGCTGCTTCACAAAAAGCGAAAACCATATGACGGCAGGAGGCATTATGCTGATGCTCTGGTCTATGGTATGCTTTTTTACCGTGTTCATCCTGGCGGTCACCAATTATTCCAAGGAGCTGAACTCCAAGAGCAGCTACCTGATCTTTATGACCCCCAACACCAGCTTTGCCATCATCTTTTCCAAGCTGCTCACCATTCTCCTGCTGGGGATCGTCATTGCGGTTATCTTCGGACTGCTGACCGTCCTGGATTTGAACCTGCTCCACATGGCCATGCCGGAGGTGGAGGATTTCATGACACTTTTAAACGGTTTCCTGGAGACCATGAATTTCCATGTGGGCGAGGCCCTGCTCAGCGCCTTCACCTGGATTTTGGTGTTCCTGGTGGACTTTTTCTCCATTGTGTCCGTGGCATATCTGGCCATCACCCTGTCTGCCACGTTTCTGCAGAACAGCCGTCTGAAGGCTCCCATCAGCGTGGTGGTCTTTCTTCTGGTTGTTTATCTGCTCAACCGGCTGGGCGGCCTGCTGCCTCTGCTGTATGAACAGCCCCGAAATATGCTGGAGAGCTTTCTGATCGTCCTGCCCATCACCGCCTTCAATCTGGTAGTTCTGGTGCTGTGCGTCTTCCTCTGCGGCAAGCTGCTGGATGAAAAAGTATCTCTGTAACATTGCCCCGGAAGCATAACACCCGCCCGCCAAAGGAAGCCTGACAGCTTCCCGGCGGGCGGGCGTTTCTTTCCCTCTTTTCCGTATCTCTTATTTTCTCGTTCCAGATCTCCGACTTTCCGAATTTCTCATTTTCTGGCGTAGGCCGCCTTGGCGGAAACACCCTCCAGGTTTCCCAGGCTCCCAGTGAGGGCATTGATTTTGTCCTGGGGCGCGTCCATGGCCACACTGATGAGATTCACCTGCTTTTCCCGGTAGGGGATCCCCATGCGCCCGATGATATAGGGGCCAAATTCGTGAAGCAGGCGGTTAATCTCCTCCACCCGGTCCAGATTTTCCACTACAATGCTGATCACCGCAATTCTGGTTTCCATACGGTTTCCTCCTTCTCCTCCAGGCATTTTATCGGTTTCTCAAGGTCTTTCCAAAACATTCAGGCCAACTTCGGGATTCTTTCATTTGATAGGGACGTAGTTTTCAAAAACAAAAAGAGACTTCTCTTTTGAAGTCTCTTTCCAGATAAGCTGCTGACGGGAATCGGACCCGTGACCTCCACATTACCAATGTGACGCTCTACCGACTGAGCCACAGCAGCCTGCGCGGTTTTGTCCGCTACGAGTAAGAATAATACCATAACATATTCTTGTTGT
>DBFBJF010000127.1:0-3023 GCA_048203265.1 Candidatus Merdiplasma sp. | reverse complement strand
GACCGGGGCTCCTCAGTCCCGCATCTGGGCGGAGGAGAAGGATATGCGCAAATACATCCGCATCCGGGGCGCCAACGAACATAATCTGAAAAATATCAGTCTAAATATTCCAAGGAATCAGTTTGTAGTACTCACCGGCCTGTCAGGATCCGGAAAATCTTCCCTGGCCTTTGATACCATCTACGCCGAGGGCCAGAGGCGCTATATGGAGTCCCTCTCCTCCTACGCCAGACAGTTCCTGGGACAGATGGAAAAGCCGGATGTGGAAAGTATTGAGGGACTGCCCCCCGCCATCTCCATCGATCAAAAGTCCACCAATCGAAACCCCCGTTCCACCGTGGGGACAGTGACCGAGATCTACGATTACTTCCGTCTGCTGTATGCCCGGGTGGGGATTCCCCACTGCCCCAAATGCGGCAAGGAAATAAAAAAACAATCCATCGATCAGATGGTGGATCAGCTTATGGAACTGCCCGAGCGCACCAGGCTGCAGCTTCTGGCCCCTGTGGTCCGGGGAAGAAAGGGCGAACACGTAAAGCTGCTGGCTCAGGCCAAGAAGAGCGGATTTGTCCGAGTTCGCATCGACGGAAATCTGTATGACCTCTCTGAAGAGATCAAGCTGGACAAAAATATTAAGCATAACATTGAAATTCTGGTGGACCGCCTGGTGGTAAAACCCGGCATCGAAAAACGGCTTTCCGAATCTCTGGAACAGGTCATGGAACTGGCCGACGGGCTGGCGGTGGTGGATGTCCAGCGTCCCCGCACCGATTTGGATCAGCCGGTGGAGACCCGGCTCTCCCAGACAGAGGGTGAGACGGAAAATGAGGTCATCCAGTTCAGTCAGAATTTTGCCTGCCCCGACTGCGGAATCAGCATTGAGGAGATCGAACCCCGCAGTTTTTCTTTCAATAATCCCTTCGGTGCCTGCCCGGAGTGTCTGGGCCTGGGATACAAGATGGAGTTTGACGTGGATCTAATGATCCCCGACAAATCTCTGAGTATTCTGGACGGTGCCATCGTTGTATTAGGATGGCAGTCCTGCAAGGACAAGGGCAGCTTTACCCGGGCAATTCTGGATGCGCTGGCGGAGGAATACGGCTTCAGCCTGTCCACACCTTTCCAGGATCTTCCTGCTGATATTCAGCATATGTTGATTCACGGTACTGACGGCCGGGAAGTGAAGGTCCGGTACAAGGGCCAGCGGGGCGAGGGAATCTACGATGTGGCTTTCGAAGGTCTGATTAAAAATGTGGAGCGCCGGTATAAAGAGACTTTTTCGGAAGCCAGCAAGGCCGAATACGAAAGTTTTATGAGAATCACCCCCTGTAAGGCCTGCAAGGGCCAGCGGCTCAAGCCCTCCGCCCTGGCCGTCACAGTAGCGGATAAAAATATCCATGAGATCACCTCCATGTCTGTGGGCCATCTGCAGGAATTTTTAAACCAGATGAAGCTGAGCCATCAGCAGGAGCTGATCGGCCAGCAGATTATCAAAGAAATCAAAGCCCGCATCGGCTTCCTGGTAAACGTGGGACTGGAATATTTAAGTCTGTCCAGAGCCACCGGCACTCTGTCCGGAGGCGAGGCCCAGCGTATCCGCCTGGCCACCCAGATCGGATCCGGCCTGGTGGGCGTGGCGTATATTCTGGATGAGCCCAGCATCGGCCTGCATCAGCGGGATAATGACAAGCTGCTGAATGCGCTGTTTGCCCTGCGGGATCTGGGCAATACGCTGATTGTGGTGGAGCATGATGAGGACACCATGCGGGCCGCCGATTATATCGTGGACATTGGCCCGGGGGCCGGGGAACACGGCGGCGAGGTGGTGGCCCAGGGCACTGCGGAAGACCTGATGAAAAATCCCAACTCCATCACCGGGGCATACCTGTCCGGCAGGCTCAAAATTCCGGTGCCGTCCACCCGCAGACAGCCCACCGGCTGGCTGAAGGTGATCGGCGCCGCGGAGAACAACCTGAAGAACATCACTGTGGACTTTCCTCTGGGCGTAATGACCTGCGTCACCGGCGTGTCCGGTTCAGGGAAAAGTTCTCTGGTAAACGAGATCCTGTACAAGGTTCTGGCCCACAAATTGAACCGGGCCCGCACCATACCGGGAAAATATAAAGAAATCAAAGGGATGGAACAGCTTGACAAGGTGATCGCCATCGACCAGTCTCCCATCGGTCGGACTCCCCGGTCGAACCCGGCCACCTACACCGGAGTTTTTGACCAGATCCGCGATCTGTTCGCAGCCACCTCCGATGCGAAAGCCCGGGGATACAAGAAGGGCCGCTTCAGCTTTAACGTAAAGGGCGGGCGCTGTGAGGCCTGCAGCGGCGATGGTATTCTGAAAATCGAGATGCATTTTCTGCCGAATGTGTATGTGCCCTGCGAGGTATGCCATGGAAAGCGGTACAACAGGGAAACGCTGGAGGTGAAATACAAGGGAAAGAACATCTACGATGTACTGAACATGACTGTGGAGGAGGCACTGAAATTTTTTGACCATGTGCCCAGTATCCGGCGCAAAATCGAGACCCTCAATGATGTGGGACTCTCTTACATCCGTCTGGGACAGCCTTCCACGGAGCTCTCCGGCGGGGAAGCCCAGAGAATTAAGCTGGCCACAGAGCTGAGCCGGCGCAGCACTGGAAAGACCGTGTACATTCTGGATGAGCCCACCACGGGACTTCATTTCGCGGATGTACACAAGCTGACTGAGATTTTGCAGCGGCTGGCAGACGGCGAAAACACGGTGATTGTGATTGAACACAATCTGGATGTGATCAAGACTGCCGACTACCTGATCGACATGGGGCCTGAGGGGGGCGACGGCGGCGGAACTGTGATTGCCTGCGGAACACCGGAACAGGTGGCACAGATGCCGGAGTCCTACACCGGACAGTATGTGAAAAAATATCTGAATTAACGAAAAGCCTGAACTGGTCCGTTTTTCCGGGAGGCCCGTTCAGGCTTATTTTCTGTCATCTGCCCCCAGAGCAGAAAAAAGTCTGGCCGAAGCC
>DBFBJF010000126.1:0-4484 GCA_048203265.1 Candidatus Merdiplasma sp. | reverse complement strand
TCCCCGGACAGTCCCAAATACTGGATACAGTATAGACGATACGGAAGGCATTTTCAATGGGTGAAATTCACTTCCTGCAGTTTCTTCATGGAGTGACGCAGCAAAAACAGAGAAATGACAATGGAGAGATAATCCGCTGCCGTCTGGGTATAAATCACTCCCTCCAATCCGAAAGCCGCATTCAAAAGATACAGCAGGGGAATAAACAGCAGTCCCTGGCGGCAGACACTGAGGATTGTGGATGGAACCGGGTCATCCAGAGCCTGCATGCCATTGATGCACAGAAACAGGATGCCCAGCACCGGACCCGCCAGACAGGCTGCCACCAGCATATCCACACCGTAGCTGATGACAGCGGCATCATCAATAAATAGTTTCATAATGGGGTGGCGCAGCACAATACAGAATACCGTGAGCACGGTCCCACAAATCACCGTGGTGAGAGCGGAAAATTTCATGATGCCCTGGAACCGCCTGCGCAGTCCGCCCCCATAGCTGTAACCCAGAAGGGGCTGAATTCCGTTGGCGATTCCCATATGGATGAAAGCCACCAGCATATATATTTTTGTCACAATCCCCATGGCTGCCAGCTGGTCATCCCCGTAGGCCACCAGCACATTGTTCTGGAGCACATTGGCAATACTCATGAGGGCGGAATTCATGCCCGAGGGAACACCCAGCACCGCCGTCTGCGCAATCAGCCTTCCCTCTCCCGCCATGTAGCCCGGCCGCAGTGACAGAATGGATTTGCCCCGGGAAAAGTACCACAGATAATAAAGGCAGCCGAACACATTGCCCAGCACCGTGGCGATGGCGGCTCCGGCTGTCCCCATGTCAAAGGTCAGAATAAAAATCGGATCCAGAATGATATTGGCCACCGTGCCGATCATACCGCCGATCATGGAGACGCTGGCCGCCCCCTCCCCCCGCACCACATGGCCGAAGGTGTTGGCAAACAGGATAAAGGGAGCCCCCAGCCCGATCCACAGAAGGTAGTCTCTGGCAAAACCGTAGGTTCCCTGGCTGCTTCCCAGAATGTTCAGCAGCGGATCCATAAACAGCAAAATCACCGCGGCGCAGATTACCCCCACGCCCAGAGAGCCATAGCAGCAAAAGGCGGAGACCGCCTTCACCTTCTTCTCCTCTCCCTTTCCCATCAGAATGGAAATCATGGCGCTTCCCCCGATTCCCAGCAGGTTGGCGATGGCCATGAACATGACAAACACCGGGTTTGTCAGGGAGACCGCCGCCACCTGCAGCGCGTCCTTGGTCTGCCCCACAAAAAAAGTGTCCGCCATATTATAGACAATCAGCACCAGGGATGACACCACGCAGGGCAGGGCCATCCGGCCCACAGCCCTAGGTATGGGCGCATCCCGAAACAAAACTTCTTTCTCATTCATCTCAAATATCCTCCCTCTGTCTTATCCTTGTGTTTCTTCCATGCCCTTTAAAATCTTCCGGCACAAATCCCGAAACTGTCCCTGTTCCTCTTCGGATAGATTCCTGGTGATCCGTTCCTCAATCTGACTCCGGATCTTCTGGGCATCCTGCCGCAGCGCCTCCCCCGCCGGAAGCAGCAGAATTTGCTTGAGGCGCCCGTCCTCCGCCATCTTCCGCCTTGCGATCAGCCCCTTCTCCTCCATGAGATTCAGCATCTTGGACACGGTAGCCCTGGTGATAAAAAACTCCTCCTCAATATCCCTGGGAAACACCTGCCTGTCCCGATTGTCATAGAGATAATCGACAATCCAAAGATTCATCAGGGAGTACTCCCCGTGACCGGCCGAGTCATAATACTGGTAGGAAATCCGCTCCAGATTGTTTCGCAGCCGTTTAATGTAAAATCCCAAATCTGCCCGCATATCCGCCTCCTTCTGACATATAAGCATACGATTTTATTATTTTATTTTGTTTGCCCGCCAACTATTGTACTGCGAAACAGGGAGAGCTGTCAACCGACAATTCTCTCCCTTTTGGTCATACTATTTTTTTCACTCATCATCAGAACATAATCTGAATGGGCATACGCGCAGAATCCGGATCCTCAATGCCGAACTTCTCTTTGTTCAGCTTGTCGATGGCTTTGGTCAGGGACATGTACACGCCGGGATATACGGAACCGGGACCGCCCTGGGCGATGCAGGGAATGAAGTGCTTCATGCCGTATCTATCGCAGACTCTGCGCACCTCTTTCTCACAGTTCTCGTCCGTCCATCCCTCAAAGTCCACGCTGGCGTTCTCAATACAGCCCATGAAGCTGATCTTATCGCCATACTTCTTCAGCAGGTCGTCCACCTTGTTGGTCTCCATGCAGCCCTGGAATACGTCAATCCCCATCTCAATCATGGAGGGCACCAGGGTGGCCGCGTAGCTGTCGGAGTGATGCACCACATAGTCCACGCCATGGCTCTTATAGTATCCATAGATCTCCTTGTAGGCATCCAGGAAGAACTCATTGAACATAGAGTTTTGTCTACATAATAAAAATCATTCGTCCTGATTTTTTCAAATCCATCAATCCCAATGGGAAGTTTTTTCCTCACCTTCCCCACACTCCTTTCCGGTATCAGTGGCGCAGGACGTACCTAAAAACTGCCTTTTTATAATATCCACTTTACCATGAAGCCGCAGGAGGGTCAAGTTTGTCTATTCAAGCCTTTAGAACAGATCAAATGGAAGTCCTTCATCAGCTGGTCCAGTTCTGTGTCATCCTGATGGCTGGAATTCATCTGGATGGATATATGCCGCAAGTTGGGTACCTCTGTTTTAATCCACCGCAACCATACATTCTTTCTCCCAAAAGGCGATCCCATATTTGATGATCTTTTTCGTCCCCCGGCGTTTCAGTCCTTCTGCATACTTCTTTTCTTCGATTTGTTTCAGCGCCTCGCTGCACGCCGCCTCCAGATTCCCATCATCCGCATACTTCAGTTCAATCACAATCCCAGTTCTTTCCGGCGTCTGGATGGAGATATCACTGTATCCCTCTCCCGTCTCCGCATTGGATTTCACAATCCAGCTGTCCTGGTTCTGCAAAAGCCCCAGCAGCATCCCGTGATAGAAGTTCTCCTTCATGTTCCTGCGCACAGCCGTGTCTCTCACACTGATGGAGTCCCACAGATAATCGCTGAGCATCTCCTGGATTACTGCCGCATCTCCGGCCGGGAACGCTGCACAGAAACGGCTGATCCTCGATGTATCGGAACGTGTCACCTCGCGGAACCAGTCTTCCACCAGTTCATAAAACAGTTTTCGGATCTCTCCATTGGGGATCCACAGTCGGAAGATATCCGCATCTTCCTGCTCCACATGCATCCCTGTCAGATAGCCAGTGGCATACAGCACACTCCACACATTCTCAATACTGTCATCAATCTCACGGTATGTCAGTTCCTGTTTGATGCGTTTGGTTATCTGCCCACCATTTAGCAGCTCCTCTACTTCGTTTTTCGTCGTCAGATTTGCATTCTTCAGCATACGGCGGATCAGGTCATTGCCGCTGGTATTCGCCCAGTAGTTTTTAGGAAGAGCCGCTGGGTCTGCCAGCATCTCATCACAGTAATTGATCACATCCCAGGGGCAATATACGTCCGTCTTGCCAAAACGATACCCGTCATACCAGTCCCGGATCACATCCTTATAGGAGGTTAGACCATAGAACTTTAGGATTTCATCCACATCCGCATTAGTAAAGCCGAAGTACTCATCATACCGGACATCCGAAATCGTGTGTACCTTCAGATTATTCAGCCCAGTGAAAATACTCTCCTTGGAGATCCTGAGGCATCCGGTAAGCACGGCAAAGTACAGGCTGTCGTTGGTTTTCAGAGCATTGCCCAGAAGATTGCGGATGAGACTTACCATCTCATCATAATATCCGGACTGAAACGCCTTATCTAACGGGACATCATACTCGTCAATCAGCAGGATGGTCTTCTGACCATAGTGCTTTTCGAGAAGCATGGAAAGAGTCTTTAGACTGTCAATCAACGCATCATCGGGCATAGTATACTTCGAACTGCCTTTCACCTCCACATTGATCAACTGATTATAAGAGTTTTTATCAGCTGCATCCAGTTTCGCGCTATCACGCAGAAAACGAAATCTTCCAGCCTCATTCCCAATGACTGTTTTCAATGCTGCCACCGCTGAATCATATTTTAAACCGCCCACACTCTTAAGACTAATGGAGATCACAGGGAATTTCCCCATATATCTTTCACGCAGGTCATTTTCCTGCATAATCTTCAGTCCCTCGAACAGCGCCGGGTCGCTCCCTATTTCAAAAAAGCATTTCAGCATACTCATATTGAGGGACTTGCCAAACCGTCTGGGACGGGTAAACAGGTTTACCTTTCCCCAATTCTGCAACAGTTCTTTAATGAACAGGGTTTTATCTACGTAATAAAAGTCCTCAGAGGAGAATTCCTTAAAATTTTCAATTCCAATGGGGAGTTTCTTTCTCACCTTCCCAACACTCC
>DBFBJF010000125.1:0-6076 GCA_048203265.1 Candidatus Merdiplasma sp. | reverse complement strand
AGAGAATGAGAAAGTTATGGAACGGTACCAGAATCTGGTGGTGTACCGGTATTACGACAGCAATTTTGAGGAACAGCGCTATGCGGTGGTGCTGGAGGGGATCATCATGATGAACAGCAGAGTTTACCCGGGAGATGAGATACACAGTATCGCGGATGTTTATGGAGGCATCCTATGTCAGAAGCGGGCCTGCTGAACGACGCAGGGAAAGCAGATGCGATACGTTCGCAGGCAGATACTTAATCCGAAGCTGCATTTTCCGGGAAAAGAAGAATAGGGACCGTAAAGGTGGGAAATTTACGGTTCTGTATCTAAACAACCTCGGACTGGACAATTTCCCGGGAAAGTTTTATGATAGGGATTGGATCAGAAAACGGCATGAAAATGTGATGAGTACAAAAAGGAATGGGAAATTGGTAAATGACAAAAGAAGAACTGGCGCTTGAGGTGATCGAGCGGCTGAAAAAGGAATACCCGGATGCGGGATGTACCCTGGACTATGACCAGGCCTGGAAATTGTTGGTGAGTGTGCGCCTGGCGGCACAGTGCACAGATGCCAGAGTGAATGTGATTGTGGAGGACTTGTTTGCGAAATATCCGGATGTGGATGCCCTGGCGGCGGCCGAGCCGGAGGAGATCGAGGAGATCGTGCGTCCCTGCGGCCTGGGAAAGAGCAAGGCTAGGGATATCAGCGCCTGTATGAGGATGCTGAGGGACGAATACGGAGGAAAAGTGCCGGATGATTTTAATGCGCTGCTGAAGCTGCCGGGCGTGGGCCGCAAGAGCGCCAACCTGATTATGGGGGATGTATTCGGAAAGCCTGCCATTGTGACGGATACGCACTGCATCCGTCTCACCAACCGGATTGGGCTGGTGGACAATATCAAGGATCCCAAGAAGGTGGAGATGGCTCTGTGGAAAATCATTCCGCCGGAAGAGGGAAGCGATTTCTGCCACAGGCTGGTGTATCACGGCAGGGAGGTCTGTACGGCCCGCACCAAGCCATACTGTGACCGATGCTGTCTGGCGGATATCTGTCAGTCAGCGGGAAAATTTTAAACGACAGAGAAACCACCCTTTGCTGGGACATAAGATAAGAGGAGAAAGCGGAATGAGCGTATTATTTGTGGAGTATCCTGCCTGTTCTACCTGCAAAAAAGCGAAAAAATGGCTGGATGACCATGGAATCGCCTACACGGACAGGCATATCAAGGAGCAAAATCCCACAGTGGAGGAACTGAGGGAATGGCAGAAAAAAAGCGGCCTGGAGCTGAAAAAATTCTTTAACACCAGCGGTATGCTGTACAAGGAGATGAAGCTGAAGGACCGGCTGCCTCAGATGAGTGAGGAGGAGAAATATGAGCTGCTGGCCAGCGATGGAATGCTGGTGAAGCGCCCCCTGGTGATTGGGGACGATTTTGTTCTGGTGGGCTTCCGGGAGGCTCAGTGGACGGAGCAATTGTGAAACGTGCCGCTTTGCGGCGCAGAGCTGGCACGGGAAATGCTTGGAACAGCGTTTCCCTGTAAAATTTCTAAAAAAATTCTTAAACCGAGACCATTTTGGGCGGAAAAGGAAGGGGAGCTATTTCTTTTCCGCTTTTTTTTTGATATAATAAAAAACAGACTAACAGGGAGGTGGAATTGATGGAGTATGGAAAAGATTTGGCCGTGTACGCGGCAAAGCAGCAAGGACTGTGTGTGGAAAATGATACCATACCGGGAAATCTGTTCCAGGAATACGGAGTAAAGCGAGGACTCAGAGATGAGCAGGGACGCGGTGTTCTGGCGGGACTGACCAGGATCTCTGAGGTGATTTCCGTGAAGGAAGTGGACGGTGTGCGTACCGCCTGCGACGGCGAACTGTGGTACCGTGGTTACAACGTGGAAAATTTGGTGAGAGCTTATGGGAAGACGGGGCACGGTTTTGAGATTACCGCTTATCTGCTGCTGTTTGGAGAGCTTCCCACTCAGGAGCAGTTCGACGAATTCCAGCAGATGCTGGCCATGGGAAGGCAGCTTCCGGTGAATTTCACCCGGGATGTGATAATGAAGGCTCCTTCCAAGGATATTATGAATTCTATGACCAGGAGCATTCTGACACTGGCATCCTATGACCAGAATATCGGATCCAATGACATTGACAACTGCATCCGGCAGGCGCTGCAGCTGATTGCGGAGTTCCCTATGCTGGCAGTGTACGGATATCATGCCTACAACCATTATGAGAATGATCAGAGTATGTATATCCATAAACCGGACAACAGCCTCTCCACTGCGGAGAACCTGCTGAGAATGCTTCGCAGTGATATGCAGTATACGGATCTGGAGGCAAAGGTGCTGGATGTGGCGTTGATGCTGCATATGGAACACGGCGGAGGAAATAACTCTACGTTCACCACCAGAGTGGTGACTTCTTCCGGTTCCGACACCTACTCGGCGATCGCCGCCGCCATGTCCTCTTTGAAGGGACCCAAACACGGCGGCGCCAACATCAAGGTGATGGAGATGATGTCCAACATCAAGGAAAATGTTCACAACTGGGAAGACAGGGCTGAAGTGAAGGATTACCTGGCTAAAATGCTGGACGGCCAGGTGTTTGACCACAAGGGTCTGATCTATGGTATGGGACATGCGGTATACTCGATCTCCGATCCCAGAGAACGGATTTTCAAGGGATATGTGGAGCGGCTTTCCGAGGCCAAAAACCGTCAGAAGGATATGGCTCTTTACAGCATGATTGAGGAAGTGGCTCCGGAATTGATTGCGGAGAAGAGAAAGATCTTTAAGGGCGTGAGCCCCAATGTGGACTTCTACAGCGGATTTGTGTACGAGATGCTGGGAATTCCGGTGGAGCTTTATACTCCTATTTTTGCCATTGCCCGTATCGTGGGCTGGAGTGCACACCGGATCGAGGAACTGGTGGGTATGGGCAAGATTATCCGTCCTGCTTACAAGAGCGTGATGGAGACGAAGGATCAAAGCAGTATACCTGAGCTCAAATAGGAGCTCGAGCGGGAAAAAGAGTTGATTGGGAGGCCGGGAATGGCGGAGCAAAAGCCGCTGTCCCCGGTTTTCCAGTGAAACAGACAGGGCAGAGCAAAGACAAGGCAGAGGCAAAGCAGCGATCAGGCAGGTGCGGAGAGGAAACGTATGTATCGGATTTTTATTGTGGAGGATGACAGAGGAATTGCCCAGGCAATCCAGGAACAAATTCAGATGTGGGGGATGGAAGCTCGGTGCGCAGAAAATTTCAGGGAAGTGATGGCGGAGTTTGCGTCCTATTCGCCCCAGCTGGTGCTGCTGGACATCGGTCTTCCGGCCTTCAATGGGTTTTACTGGTGCAAAGAGATCCGAAAGGTATCCAAGATCCCCATTATTTTTCTCTCCTCCGCCTCAGACAATATGAATATTGTGATGGCTATGAATATGGGAGCCGATGATTTCATTGCAAAGCCATTTGATATGACGGTGTTGACGGCAAAGATTCAGGCACTGCTGCGTCGAAGCTATGACTTTTCCAATTCCATGCCGGTGCTGGAGCATCGGGGAGCGCTGCTGAGTACGGGAGATCAGATCCTGAATTATCAGGACCAGAAAATCGAGCTGACCAAGAATGAATACCGGATTTTGCTGACCCTGATGGAGAACCGGGGAAAGGTGGTGAGCCGGGAGCGCCTTATGGAGCGGCTGTGGGAGACAGACAGCTTTGTGGATGAGAATACCTTGACGGTGAATGTGAACCGCCTGCGGCGAAAACTGGACGGTGCGGGACTGAAGAATTTTATCACCACGAAGTTTGGAGTGGGATATATGATCGGAGATGAGCAGAAAAGCGACAGCGATTCGAAAATGTGAGACCGGAAAAGGATGGAAAATGAGATGAAAATGGTAAATGACGATTCAAAGGTCCAGCGAGAAGGCAGAAGTGGGAAGCGTCCGGCACTTCAGAACAAGGGCGGAGGAGAGGAAAGACCGGGAAGCTCCTTCTGGATGGGCTACCTCCGATTTCATCGCAGAGGAATATTCCGATTCCTGTTATTTTGCCTGATTTTTCTCTGTGTCTTTTGTCTCTACCACCTTCCGGCGGGGGCAGCCCTCTATCCCACATTGCTCTGCGGGGTGCTGGGAATTTGTTTTTTGATCAGAGACGCCGGAAAGGAATGGAAAAAGCACTGTCAGCTTCAGGAGATGGCCGGACTGCCCGGGGAGCTGATGGAGGAGTTCCCGGAGGCCGGCTCTCCGGTGGAGGAGGATTATCAGGAAATTGTTGAATTGCTGCGCCGGGAACAGCTTCAGACCAAGAACCAGATGAATCAGCGGTATGAGGATATGATGGAGTATTATACTACCTGGGTGCATCAAATCAAGACGCCCATTGCCTCCATGCACCTCACCCTGGAAAAAGAAGATTCCCCGGTGTCCCGGCAGCTGTCGGTGGAACTGGAGCGGATTGAGCAGTATGTGGAGATGGTACTGTGTTACCTGCGGTTGGATTCGGATACCACAGATTACGTGTTCGGGGAGTATGAACTAGATCAGATTGTGCGCCAGGCGGTGAAAAAATACGCAGGCCAGTTTATTCACCGAAAGCTGCGCCTGAACTATGAACCCATTCATCTGAAGGTGACCACGGACGAAAAATGGATGCTGTTTGTACTGGAACAAGTGATCTCCAATGCGCTGAAATATACGCCCCGGGGATCGGTTACCATAGAACTGGAGGAACCCTTCACCCTGTGTATCCGGGATACGGGCATCGGCATTGCGCCGGAGGATCTGCCCAGAATTTTTGAGAAGGGCTACACCGGATGCAACGGCAGGGAGGACAAGAAGGCCAGCGGGCTGGGCCTGTATCTATGCCGCAGGATCTGTCAGAATCTGGGGCACACTATTACCGTGGACTCTGTGCCGGACCGCGGAACTACGCTGCGAATTGGCTTTGACCAAAAGAAGGTGCAGGGCGACTGAAAAACAGGATTCTTACAGGAATGTAAGAAATAGAAGGGGAAATGTAAGCCGAAATTATGGAGATACATTTCCCCTTTTGCTATGATTACCATATCGCTACTGAATAGTAACGCTATATCAACTGTTTGGAGGATTGACAGACATGAGCATTTTGGAAGTAAAAGGTCTGAAGAAAACGTATGTGACCCGGTTTGGCGGAAACAAGGTGGAAGCCCTGAAAAATGTGTCCTTCTCCGTGGAGGAGGGCGAGTACGTTGCCATCATGGGCGAGTCTGGATCCGGAAAGACCACTCTGTTAAATATTTTGGCGGCGCTGGATAAGCCCACCGGGGGAAGTGTGAGCCTGGACGGCAAAAACCTGGCCCAGATCAGAGAGCGGGATGTGGCGGCGTTCCGCAGGGATCATCTGGGATTTGTTTTTCAGGACTTTAATCTGCTGGATACCTTTTCCCTGGAAGATAATATTTATCTGCCCCTGGTGCTGGCGGGGCGCAGCTACCAGGAGATGTCAAAGAGGATCGGGCCCATCGCCAAGGAACTGGGTATTCAGAGTCTTCTGAAGAAATATCCCTACGAGGTATCCGGCGGTCAGAAACAGCGGGCGGCAGTGGCCCGGGCATTGATTACGAATCCCAGGCTGATCCTGGCGGATGAGCCCACGGGAGCGCTGGATTCCAAGTCTACTGATGAGCTGCTGTCTTTGTTTGCCAAGATCAACCGCAGCGGCCAGACCATTCTGATGGTAACCCACTCGGTGCGGGCGGCCAGCCGCGCGGGCCGGGTGCTGTTTATCAAGGACGGAGAGGTGTTCCATCAGATTTACCGGGGCGAGGCCACGGATGAGCAGCTCTATCAAAAGATTTCCAACACGCTGACAATGCTGACGATGGGTGGTGAGGCGAAATGAAAAAGACATTTTATTCCCGCCTGGCCTGGCACGGGATCCGGAAAAACCGCAGGCTGTATTTTCCTTATCTGTTCACTTGCATTGGCATGGTGATGATGTTCTACATTGTGTCTTCCCTGTGTTACAGTGGATTTTTGGATAGTATGCCGGGAGGAGCCGCAGTGCGCAGCATGCTGGAAATGGGCCGGAACATTATTATGG
>DBFBJF010000124.1:0-3588 GCA_048203265.1 Candidatus Merdiplasma sp. | reverse complement strand
CCGGAGGGGCGCTGCGTGCCAGTGGCACGCGTTTAGCGCCGACCGGAGCGGAGCGAAGACCCGCCGTGCTTGCACGAGCGGGCATCCGACGGGCAACGGTCATCGAGTGGCAACGCCACGAGATGAGCGAGGTATCGCGATAATCGGATAGGGGAAGAAATCTTCCCCTATCCGATTATGGTTCAGATATTCAAAAACTCTGCCGGTGTCATAATCGCCGGATTTTTCACGCCGGACTCTAAGAAATCCTTATCGCCGGTCAGCAGCACATCGGCTTTCGCTTCGATGGCTGCCCGTAAAATAGGTCGGTCATTGATATCTCTAATTTGTGTTTCAGTCGCATATTCTTCTGTCGGAACGGGAACCAGTTCCAAAGTAAGCAATGCAGTGGAAAGAAATTTATCCAGCGCCGCCAGCTTATTTGGAAATTTTTTATTGAATATCCGCTTCATTTCGTCCACATTCTGCTCACAGATCAAGCCGTGATTAGGATAAGAGGCCGCTTTTACATAAGCATGATAAGACGTGCCGTTTGCACTCAACGCAGCAGAAATAAGGACATTAGTATCAATAAGAACTCTCATTCTTTTTCGTCCTCATTTCTCAAATCTTTGATGAGCGCCATAATATCATCTTCCGATGTCAGGCCGGTGCGTTCTGCTTCTCCGGCCATTTCCTGCTGAAGCATCTGCATAGCATAAACAGCAGAATTGACAATACGGACAGTGTTTCCCTCCACGATGAAAGTTACTCGATCCCCGCTTGACACGCCAAGCACATCACGGACATCCTTCGGAATTGTGATTTGCCCCTTCGCCATGACTTTGGCATTGTCTACAAACGTATTTGCTAACATGATTTTACACCACCTTTCTGAAACATGGAAAGTAGGGATTTCCCTACTTTTATTATACGTAAAAGATGATAAAAAATCAATAGACCGCTGTGATAAAAGGGCCGCCCGGGGACATATGCTATAGTAAACGCCCATGCTTCTCTCCGGCGCGGCTGCGTTACTATTCACAGCCGCCCCGCCCCATGCGCACTCGTCGCCTCTTCGAGGCTCCAGTCCCGCTCCTTAGCTGCTCCGCAGGATGCGCGCGGATTTGCAGCGGAAAATGCCGCTTTGAGGCGCAAATCCGGCGCGGGAAACGCTTTCATCAGCGTTTCCCTAAGACTGCTTATGTGGGCGGGGTGACTGCTTCACAGTCTGGTTTTAGAATTGACAGCAGATGCTTACGTGCAAGCACGATGCATCTGCTGTCAATTCTGAAACGGCTGCGAATAGTAACGTAGTGGCAGAGAAAAGCAGAGAATCGGGATGTGAGCCTTGTGAAAAGCCGGGATGTGTTATAAAATGTAAATCATAGTGAGACGTGGAAAAATCATGGATTCCAGGAATTTTTTCTGCCGGCGGAGGGCAAATGGCAGCCGCTGAGGGCAGGCAGAGACAGGAGAAGGAGAGACAGTATGGGTTATAAGAGCTACGAACAGTCCCTGAGGGCTGCGAAATATATTCTGCAGATGCGCCCGGTGTTCAACGGAGAGGCGCTTTTTTCTGATGAGACAGAAAATTATGTGTCGCCCATGGAACCAAAGCCGGGGGAGACGGTGACCATCCGTTTCCGGACCGCCAGGGACAACGTGGACACAGTTTATCTGATCAGCGGTCCCCTGAAGCAGCAGATGGAGCTGGAGCGGCACGGGGAATTTTTTGATTACTATATCACCCGGGTTCAGCTGGCGGAGGAGGCCTTTCGCTATTTCTTTGAGATTAAGAGCGGCAAAATGCACTGCTTCTACAATAAAATGGGAGTGACCAGAGATTTAAGTGACAGCCGGGCTTTTTCCATCCAGCCGGGATTTTCCACGCCGGACTGGGCCAAGGGCGCGGTGATGTATCAGATTTATACGGACCGTTTCTTTAACGGGGACGAGACCAACGATGTGCTGGATGACGAGTATGTTTATATCAAGGAGGGAACCAGAAGGGTCATCGACTGGGGAAAACGGCCCGCGGCCATGGGAGTCCGGGAGTTTTACGGCGGAGATCTGGAGGGTGTGCGCCAGAAGCTGGATTATTTGAAAGATCTGGGGGTGGATGTGATCTACTTCAATCCCCTGTTTGTGTCGCCCTCCAACCATAAATATGATATTCAGGACTACGATTATATCGATCCCCATATCGGCAAGATTGTCATGGACGAGGGCGAGCTGCTCCACCATGGAGCGAAGGACAATCTTCAGGCCAGCCGTTATATCAACCGGGTAACCCGGAAGGAAAACCTGGAGGCCAGCAATCAGCTCTTTATTCAGCTGGTGGAGGAGATTCACAGCCGGGGGATGAAGGTGATTCTGGACGGCGTGTTCAATCACTGCGGTTCCTTTAATAAGTGGATGGACCGGGAGCGGATTTACGAGCATCAGCCGGGATATGAGAAGGGAGCGTATATTTCCGGGGACAGCCCCTACCGCACCTTCTTCCATTTTACCAATGAGCATGAGTGGCCTTACAATGAGTACTATGACGGATGGTGGGGCCATGATACCCTGCCCAAATTAAATTATGAAAATTCTCCCAAGCTGGTGGAATACATTCTGCAGATCGCGAAGAAATGGGTGTCCCCGCCCTACAACGTGGACGGCTGGCGCCTGGATGTGGCCGCTGACCTGGGACTGAGCAATGAGTATAACCACAAATTTTGGAAGATGTTCCGGCAGGCCGTGAAGGAGGCCAATCCCAACGCGCTGCTTCTGGCAGAGCATTACGGGGATCCAGCCGCCTGGCTGCGGGGAGATGAGTGGGATACCGTCATGAACTACGATGCCTTCATGGAGCCCCTCACCTGGTTCTTTACCGGAATGGAAAAACACAGCGATGACTACCAGGAGGGACAGTTCGGAAACGCGGACAGCTTTATCGGGGCCATGCGCTACCATATGGCCAGCTTTATGGCACCCTCCCAGCAGGTTGCCATGAATGAGCTGTCCAACCACGACCATTCCAGATTCCTCACCAGAACCAACCACAAGGTGGGGCGGATGGACCATTTTGACTATGACGCCGCTGTGGATGGGATTAATCCGGCGGTGATGCGGGAGGCCGTGGTGATGCAGATGACTTGGCCCGGGGCGCCCACCATCTATTACGGGGATGAGGCGGGAGTCTGCGGTTTCACAGATCCGGACAACCGGCGCACTTATCCCTGGGGCCATGAGGACCTGCAGATGCTGCAGTTTCATCGGGACGTCATCGCCATGCACAAGGCCCATCCGGTGTTTACCGGGGGCTCCCTTCAGTTTCTCCTGGCGGATTATAACTGTCTGGCCTACGGACGGTTTGACGCCGGGGAGAAGATGGTGGTGGTGTTTAACAATAACAATGAGGGCCGGGATCTGACTGTGAACGTGTGGCAGGCGGAGGTGGGATCCCGGCAGAAACTGGTTCGGATCTTCTATACGGACGCCCAGGGGTACTCCATGGATCCGGAGGAATATCAGGCGGATCAGGGAACGCTGCATCTGCATCTGCCCCCCACCTCGGCCGTGGTTTTGATGGCTGCGGGGGAAGCGGAGTAACCACATTTA
>DBFBJF010000123.1:0-23249 GCA_048203265.1 Candidatus Merdiplasma sp. | reverse complement strand
GCGCAGGTCGGTGGACGAACACCGGGGAGAGAGAAACCGGCACCGGGAGACGCTGGTAACCCTCTCGGAGGAGCTGCAGAAAAAATATATCGAGCAGAACACTGCGGGTATGCGGCTGAAGGAAATTGAAAATCAGAAAAGCCAGACGGTAAGCGGTTATCAGCAGATTCGCAAAGAGGGGGAGGAAATCACCCAGCAGTCAGGGGAATTGTCCCAGGAACAGGCTGCCATTGAGGAGCAGCTCCAGGCATCTCAGCTCCGGGAGCAGGAGTTGAATGAACAGATCGCTTCCTGGGGCCGGGAGCAGGAGGCACTGAAGGCAGAAGAGGCCCGGGCCTTGGCGAAGGTGGAGGAGATCCATTTGAAGCAGGCTGCCCTGAAGCAGGAGGCGGGCTACGCTTCCGATAACCGGGAGCGTGTGCGAAGCGAGATTGAGGCGCTGGAGCAGGAGCGCATGTCTGTTCGGGAGAGCGCCGGGGATGCTTCCTCCCAGATGGAGGAGAAGGCCGGGCGGATTCTGGAGATTGAAAAGGAACTGGAGAACGCAAAGGAGAGTATCCGGGAGGCGGAGGCACTGGGAGCGGAGCTGGATAATCAGCGAACGGAGAAGAGCGGCGTCCAGAAATCCTTCTTCCGGAAGAGAGAGGAACTGTCGGAGCGCAGCACCTTATTGGACCGGGAATGTTTCCGCTTAAACAGCCAGATTGAGAAGCTGGAGGAGACAAAGGAAAGCAAGATTACCTACATGTGGGATGAGTACGAGCTCACTGGCAGTATGGCCGCCCAGATGAAGAAGGAAGACCTGGGAACGGTTGCACAGATTAGAAAACGGATTCAGGAACTAAAAAGTGAGATCAAGGGTCTGGGTAGCGTCAATGTCAACGCCATTGAGGACTACAAAGAGCTGTCGGAGCGTCATAGCTTTCTGGCCGGCCAGCATGAGGATCTGGTGAAGTCCGAGGAGGCCCTGCTGAAGATTATTGATGATCTGGACGCAGGGATGAGAGCCCAGTTTCAGGAACAGTTCGGGCGGATACAAACGGAGTTTGACAAAGCCTTCAAGCAGCTCTTCGGCGGAGGAAAGGGAACGCTGGAGTTGGTGGAGGACGAGGACATCCTGGAGGCCGGTGTGCGGATCATCGCCCAGCCCCCGGGAAAGAAGCTGCAGAACATGATGCAGCTATCCGGCGGAGAGAAGTCTCTCACCGCCATCGCACTGCTTTTTGCCATTCAGAATTTGAAGCCTTCCCCCTTCTGTCTGCTGGACGAAATTGAGGCGGCTCTGGATGAGAGCAATGTGGAGCGGTATGCCGGTTATCTGCACAAGTTGACAAAGCATACGCAATTCATTATTATTACACATAGAAGGGGAACCATGGCTGCGGCGGACCGGCTCTACGGTATCACCATGCAGGAGAAAGGAATCTCCGCCCTGGTTTCCGTGAATCTGATTGAAGAGAAGCTGGATCAATGAGAGGAGAGGTGATTATATGGAAGAAAAGAGAGGATTTTTTAAGCGCCTGGTACAGGGCCTGACGAAAACCCGGGACAATATTGTGTCCGGAATCGATTCGATTTTTAATGGATTTTCCAGCATTGATGACGAGTTTTATGAAGAAATCGAAGAAATCCTGGTTATGGGAGACTTGGGAATCAATGCCACAACCTCCATCATTGATGACCTGAAAAAGAAAGTGAAGGAGCAGAACATCAAGGATCCTTCAGAGTGCAAAAAGCTGTTGATCCAGAGCATCAAGGATGAGATGGATGTGGGCGAGACCGCCTATGAGTTTGAAAACCGGAAATCCGTGGTGCTGGTGATCGGTGTGAACGGCGTGGGAAAAACCACCAGCGTAGGAAAGCTGGCCGGTAAGCTGAAGGATGAGGGAAAAAAGGTGGTGCTGGCTGCCGCTGATACCTTCCGGGCTGCCGCGGGGGAACAGCTTTCTGAGTGGGCCAGACGGGCCGGCGTGGACATGATCGGAGGCCAGGAGGGATCTGATCCGGGATCGGTGGTGTATGACGCCATTGCCGCCGCCAAGGCCAGAAACGCGGATGTGCTGCTGTGTGACACGGCAGGACGGCTTCACAATAAGAAGAATCTGATGAATGAACTGGGAAAGATCAACCGGATTATTGACCGGGAGTATCCGGAGGCCTACAAGGAGACCCTGGTGGTGCTGGACGGCACCACGGGGCAGAATGCGCTGGCCCAGGCCAGAGAGTTCGAAGAGGTAACGGATATTACCGGTATCATTCTCACCAAGCTGGACGGTACGGCCAAGGGCGGTATCGCCATAGCCATTCACTCAGAGCTGGGCATTCCGGTGAAGTACATTGGCGTGGGTGAGACCATAGACGATCTGCAGAAATTTAATGCGGATGAATTTGTCAATGCCCTGTTTGACGTAAAGTGACCGGCTTCCGGGCCAGCCGCGGCAGAAAAAAAGATGGAGGAAGAAGAAAGTGACAGAAGAGATGTTGACATTGGAAGCGTTTGAGGAGGCGGCGGAGATCGTGCGCAAGGTTGCCACGGAGACTAAGCTGGTGTACAGCGAATACTTCAGCAGCCAGACCGGAAATAAGGTTTATTTAAAACCGGAAAATATGCAGATTACCGGAGCTTACAAAATCCGGGGCGCTTATTATAAAATCAGTACTATGAGCCCGGAGGACCGGGAAAAGGGAATCATCACGGCATCTGCCGGAAATCACGCCCAGGGAGTGGCGTATGCGGCGAAAGTCTACGGCTGCAAAGCGGTAATCGTCATGCCAACCACCACCCCGCTGATGAAGGTAAACCGGACGAAGAGCTACGGCGCCGAGGTGGTGCTCCACGGGGATGTGTACGACGAAGCCTGTGAGTATGCCCTGAAGCTTGCCGAGGAGAATGGGTACACCTTTATCCATCCCTTTGATGATCCAACGGTGGCCACAGGCCAGGGAACCATCGCCATGGAAATTTTTAAAGAGCTGCCGCTGGTGGACTATATTCTGGTTCCGGTGGGCGGCGGCGGGCTGGCTACCGGAGTGTCCACCCTGGCGAAGCTGCTGAATCCCAAGATCAAGGTGATCGGTGTGGAGCCGGCGGGGGCTGCCTGCCTGACCGCGTCCCTGAAGGCCGGGGAGGTGACCACGCTGCCGGGAGTCAACACCATCGCCGACGGCACGGCGGTGAAAACCCCGGGCGAGCGCATTTTCCCCTATCTGCAGCAGAACCTGGATGAGGTAATCTGCGTGACGGACGATGAGCTGATCGTGGCCTTCCTGGATATGGTGGAGAATCACAAGATGATCGTGGAAAATTCCGGCCTGCTGTCGGTGGCTGCCTTAAAGCACATGAGCGTGAAGGGGAAAAAGATTGTCTCTGTGCTGAGCGGGGGAAACATGGATGTGATCACCATGGCTTCCGTGGTGCAGCACGGCCTGATTCAGAGAGACCGGATTTTCACCATCTCTGTGCTGCTGCCGGATAAGCCGGGTGAGCTGGTGCGGGTGGCCTCTGTCATTGCCAGGGAGCAGGGGAATGTGATCAAGCTGGATCACAACCAGTTTGTCAGCACAAACCGGAACGCGGCGGTGGAGTTAAAGATTACGCTGGAGTCCTTCGGCACGGACCACAAAAACCGGATTGTCCAGGCACTGAGAGAGGAAGGGTATCAGCCCAAGTTTGAGAACGCGAATTTATAACTTGTCAAGAAAAATTACTTGACAGAAGGAAAAACTTAGTGTATGCTATCCAAGGTGATGTCAGGTGGAGAAGTTTGTACGGCAGACGCTGCTGTTTGATTTTTACGGAGAGCTGTTGACTAAGCACCAGCAGCGGATCTATGAGGATGTGGTCTGCAATGATATGTCCTGCAGCGAGGTGGCCGCGGATCAGGGAGTGAGCCGTCAGGGAATTCACGATCTGGTGAAACGCTGTGACCGCCAGCTTGAGGAGTACGAGCAGAAACTTCATCTGGTTCAGAAATTTCTGGATATTCAGGGCAAGGTGCGAGAGATCCGGGAGGAAGCCCAGCGGGCGGACCGGGAGAAGCGCGGACCGGATATTCAGATGATCCTCAGGATTTCCGATGAGATATTAGAGGAGTTGTGACCATGGCTTTTGAAAGTTTAACAGAGAAGCTGCAGCAGGTATTTAAAAATCTCCGGGGCAAGGGAAGACTGACAGAGGCTGATGTGAAGACTGCCCTCAAGGAAGTGAAGATGGCTCTCCTGGAGGCGGACGTCAGTTTTAAGGTGGTAAAACAGTTTATCAAGTCTGTGCAGGAGAAGGCTATCGGCCAGGACGTGATGAACGGCCTCAATCCCGGTCAGATGGTGATTAAGATCGTCCATGACGAGCTGGTGAGCCTGATGGGTTCCGAGACCACGGAGCTGGCCCTCAAGCCTGCCGGAGAGATAACCGTCATCATGATGATGGGACTGCAGGGCGCCGGTAAAACCACCACGGTGGCGAAACTGGCGGGCAAGCTCAAGAGCAAGGGGCGCAGACCTCTGCTGGTGGCCTGCGATGTGTATCGTCCGGCGGCTATTCAGCAGCTTCAGATCAACGGAGAGAAACAGGGAGTGGAAGTGTTCTCCCTGGGAGACAAGGTAAAACCTGCGGACATCGCCAGGGCAGCCCTGGAACATGCCAGGAAGCAGAGCTGCAACGTGGTGCTTCTGGATACGGCAGGACGGCTTCATGTGGATGAAGACATGATGAATGAGCTGATCGAAATCAAACAGTCGGTTGAGGTAGATCAGTGTGTGTTGGTGGTGGATGCCATGACCGGCCAGGATGCGGTGAATGTGTCTGAGATGTTTAATGAAAAGATTGGCATCGATGGCGTGATCCTGACAAAGCTGGACGGTGATTCCAGAGGAGGAGCGGCACTCTCCATCCGCGCTACCTGCGGAAAACCCATCCTCTACGTGGGAATGGGAGAGAAGCTCAGTGATCTGGAACAGTTTTATCCGGACCGGATGGCCTCCAGAATTCTGGGAATGGGAGATGTGATGTCCCTGATTGAGAAGGCCCAGGAGAATATTGATGAGGAAAAGGCCAAGGCCATGGAGCAGAAGCTGAAGAAGGCAACCTTCGGCTTTGATGATTATCTGGAGAGTATGGCCCAGATGAAGAAGATGGGCGGGCTGAGCAGTATTTTGTCCATGATCCCGGGAATGGGAGGCGGACAGATGAAACAGATTGAGGACGCCATGGACGAGAAGCTGATGGCCAGGACAGAAGCGATTATTCTTTCCATGACACCCCAGGAGCGCTCCAACCCGGATCTGCTGAATCCTTCCAGAAAGCAGCGGATCGCAAAGGGAGCCTGCGTGGACATCAGCGAGGTGAACAAGCTGGTGAAACAGTTTGAGCAGGCCAGAAAAATGATGAAACAGTATGGAGGCCTGTTAGGCGGAAAAGGTGGTAAAAGAGGGAGATTTAAACTTCCCTTTTAACATAAAACAGCGAATACCCGAGGAGGTGAAAAAGATGGCAGTAAAGATCAGATTGAGAAGAATGGGACAGAAGAAAGCTCCTTTCTATAGAATCGTAGTGGCTGATTCCAGATCTCCCAGAGATGGCAAGTGCATCGAAGAGATCGGTACTTACAATCCCAACACCGATCCCAGCGAGTTCAAGATCAACGAAGAGTTGGCGAAGAAATGGCTGGCAAACGGCGCTCAGCCCACAGAAGTTGTTGGAAAACTCTTTAAGGCAGCGGGAATCGAAAAGTAGAATAGAGGTGTGCAAAGATGAAAGAACTGGTTGAAGTTATTGCAAAGTCTCTAGTCGATAATCCGGAGGAAGTAGTAGTTACCGAAAAAGATAACGGAAAGTCGATTCTGGTTGAATTGAAGGTAGCGCCTACAGATATGGGCAAAGTTATCGGAAAACAGGGCAGAATTGCGAAAGCCATCCGCTCTGTTGTGAAAGCTGCAGCATCGAGAGATGATAAGAAAGTGATTGTAGACATATTACAGTAATTGTGGCTTACGATCCCGGTGGTTGAGAGGAAAACCTGACCGCCGGGATTGTTGTATTATGAGGTAGGAAATATGAAGGATTTTTTGCAGGTGGGGGCCATCACCTCCACCCACGGCCTGCGGGGCGAGGTGAAGGTATTTCCCACCACCGATGATCCGGGCCGTTATGACGAGCTTGAACAGGTGTGGCTGGATACCGGGAAGGAGAAGCTTCCCCTGACGGTGGAGCGTGTGAAATACTTTAAGCAGTTTGTGATCGTAAAGTTTCAGGGCCTTGACTCTATTGAGGCGGTGGAACCCTATGTGAAGAAAAACCTGTATGTGTCCAGAAAAGACGCGGTGAAGCTGGAGGAGAATGAGTATTTTATCGCGGATCTCATCGGCCTGACCGTATGGGATGAGTCGGGGGAGAAGCTGGGCCGTCTCAGCGAAGTGATCTCAACGGGGGCCAATGATGTGTATGTGGTGTCCGGGGGAGCGCGTGAGATCCTGATTCCTGCCATCAGCCAGTGTATTCTGGAGGTAAATGTGCCGGAGGGGAACATGAAGGTGCATCTGCTGGAAGGGCTCTAGGAGGAAGAACAACGATGAATTATCATGTCCTGACTTTGTTTCCGGAAATGATTTTGGAAGGATTGAATACAAGCATTATCGGCCGCGCCATGAGTAAGGGGCTGATTACCCTGGAAGCTGTGAACATCCGGGATTATGCCCTGGAGAGCCGCAAGGGCAGAGTGGATGACTATCCATATGGCGGCGGCGCCGGGATGGTGATGCAGGCGGAACCGGTTTATCGGGCCTGCCGTGCGGTGACGGAGAAGCTGAAGAAGCCTCCCCGGGTGATCTATCTGACGCCTCAGGGCCGGGTATTTTCCCAGCCGCTGGCCCAGGAGCTGGCCGGGGAGGAGGATCTGGTCTTTCTCTGCGGCCACTATGAGGGCATTGATGAGCGGGTGCTGGAGGAAGTGGTGACAGACTATGTCTCCATCGGAGATTATGTGCTCACCGGCGGAGAACTGCCTGCTATGGTGATGATCGATGCCATCTCCCGTCTGGTGCCCGGGGTGCTGAACAACCAGGAGTCCGCCCAGTTTGAGAGCTTCCAGGACAATCTGCTGGAATATCCCCAGTACAGCAGGCCAGAGGAGTGGAGAGGGAAGCTGGTGCCGCCGGTGCTTCTGTCGGGTCACCACGGCAATGTGGACCAGTGGAGAAGGGAGAAATCCCTGGAGCGTACGCTGCAGCGTCGGCCGGATCTGCTGGAAACTGCCGATTTAAGCGAAAAAGACAGGAAATATCTGAATAAATTGCTTGCAAACAGGGGAGAAACATGATAAAATTGGTCATGTTGTGAAAAGAGATGGTCCTCTGTTGCCCAGCGCATTAAGAACATCGAGAATATAAGGAGGAACACAATGAACGAGATTATCAGAAACATTGAGGCTGCTCAGATGAGAGAGGATGCCCCGAAGTTTAATGTAGGTGACACGGTGAGAGTGCACGCGAAGATCAAAGAGGGAAACCGTGAGCGTGTGCAGGTTTTTGAGGGCGTTGTGCTGAAGAAGCAGGGCGGAAGCAACAGAGAAACCTTTACCGTGAGAAAGAGCTCCAACGGAATTGGTGTGGAGAAGACCTGGCCCCTTCATTCCCCCACGATCGAGAAGGTGGAAGTGGTGAGATACGGTAAGGTCAGAAGAGCAAAACTGAACTACTTAAGAGGCCGCGTTGGAAAGAGCGCAAAGGTAAAAGAGTTAGTGAAATAGGAAAAGGAAAACATCCGAGGGACAAATACGTTGTATTTTGTCCCTTTTTTCAAAGGAAGGAACCATGAGCAAGACAGGAAAAACACGGAAAAAGTCCATTCCCAGAGTGGTGTTTGCCTGGACGTTTCAGATTCTGGTGGTGATTATGTTTGCCTATGTGGTGGTCTACTTTTTCGGACAGACCAGGACGAATGTGGGACAGTCCATGGATGTGACCATCTCCGGGGGAGACACAGTGCTGATCAATGTGATGGCTTATCAGCTGGGAGGCCCCCAGCGGGGGGACGTCATTTCCTTTACGCCGGGGGGAAGTCTGAACGGCCACTCTAATATCAAGAGAGTGATTGGACTGCCCGGGGAGACGGTGCAGATCATTGACGGTATGATCTACATCGACGGGTCCGTCTATCTGGAACAGAAAAATTATCCGGTGATCACAAACCCGGGGATGGCCTCAGAACCCATTACTCTGGGGAGCGATGAGTATTTTGTGCTGGGAGACAACCGGAATAACAGTGAGGACAGCCGCTTTGCCGACATCGGGCTGGTGAATTCCGATTCCATCGAGGGAAAGGTGTGGTATATAATCAGTCCGTCGGAACACAGGGGTTTTGTGTCCTGAGACAGAACAAAAAGGAGCGAAGATGAATTATCAGTGGTATCCCGGTCATATGACCAGGGCAAAGAGGATGATGCAGGAGGACATAAAGCTGGTGGATCTGGTGATCGAGCTGCTGGATTCCCGCATTCCCCTTTCCAGCCGGAATCCGGACATTGACGAGCTGGGAAAACAGAAATCCCGGCTTGTGCTGCTGAACAAAGCGGATTTGGCGGATGACAGGAAAAATGAAGCTTGGGCCGAGTACTTCCGGGGCTTCGGGTATTTTGTGGCTAAGGTGGACTCCAGAAACAGAGGAAGCCTGAAGGCAATACAGACATTGATCCAGGAAGCCTGCCGGGAGAAGATTGAGCGGGATCGAAAGCGAGGGATCTTAAATCGGCCGGTGAGAGCTATGGTGGTGGGGATTCCGAATGTGGGAAAATCCACCTTCATCAATTCCTTTGCGGGGCGGGCCTGCGCCAAGACCGGAAACAAGCCGGGCGTCACTAAGGGAAAACAGTGGATCCGCCTGAACAAGCAGGTGGAACTTTTGGATACCCCTGGCATTCTATGGCCCAAGTTTGAGGATCAGCAGGTGGGATTAAAGCTGGCGCTGATCGGCTCCATCCGGGATGAACTGCTCAACGTGGAGGAGCTGGCGGTATGGCTGATTGACACAGTAAAGAAATACTATCCGGGGACTCTGGAGAACCGGTATCAGGCATCGGAGGGACAGGAGAATGTGGAGATCCTGGAAGATATAGCCCGGATACGGGCCTGCCGTCTGAAGGGAGATGAGCTGGATCTGCAGAAAGCGGCCGGGATTCTGCTGGATGATTTCAGATCCGGACGATTGGGAAGAATTACTCTGGAATTTCCGAAGGATCAGGAGTCTGACGTGCAGTCATAAGGAGAGCGGTGGTGCGGTGAGACGGAGGGTAAAAAAGAAAAAGAGCCTGTTTGGCGAAATGTTCAGCTGGATTTTATATCTGCTGATCGTTCTGGTGGTGGCGTTCCTGGTGATTCAGTTTGTGGGGCAGAGAACGGTGGTGCAGGGAAATTCCATGTACCCGACCTTCAGCGATGGGGACAGCCTGATTGTGGACAAGCTGAGTTATCAGTTTTCCAACCCGAGGCGGTTTGATGTGGTGGTATTCCCCTTTCAGTATCAGCCGGACACCTACTATATCAAGCGGGTGATCGGGCTGCCGGGGGAGACGGTTCAGATCCGGGACGGAATGATTTATATTAACGGGCGTCTTCTGGAGGAGGACTATGGCTGGGGGCAGATGGAAAAGAGTGGACTGGCTTCCGAACCCATCACCTTGGGTGAGGAGGAATACTTTGTTCTGGGGGATAACCGGAATAACAGCTCAGACAGCAGAGAACCCAGCGTGGGAAATATTAAAAAGAGTGAAATTATCGGCAAAGCCTGGCTGCGCATCTGGCCGCTGTCCGGCTTTGGCCTGGTGCGCTGAGCGCAGGAGAGCGGAGGATAAGGATGCAGAAAAGTATCGCGCAGATAAAAGAGGAATTTGAGGGGGCCGCGGAAGGAGAACTGAAGGAATTGTTTTCCCGGTACAGCCAGGATACCAGAACGGGTGTGGCTGCGCTGATCCGGCGGTACAAAAAACATCTTTCTGACCTGGAGCGGGAGCGGGAGCGCTTGGAAGGGATGCGGATCTATGAGAGAGAGTACCAGCATCTGGGATACGTCTGCGGAGTGGATGAGGCGGGCAGAGGACCGCTGGCCGGCCCCGTGGTGGCCGGCGCCGTGATTTTGCCCCGGGACTGTGAAATCTTATATCTGAATGATTCCAAGCAGCTCTCCGAAAAGCGCAGGGAAGAGCTGTATGATGAGATTATGGACCGGGCGGTGGCCGTGGGAGTGGGGATGGTGGGCCCCGGGAGAATCGATGAGATCAACATCCTCCAGGCCACCTACGAGGCCATGTGTGAGGCTATTGGAGGGCTGCGGGTGATGCCCCAGATTCTGCTCAACGATGCGGTAACCATCCCTCAGGTGACCATTCCCCAGGTGCCGATTATCAAAGGGGACGCAAAGAGTGTATCCATCGCCGCGGCCAGCATCATCGCCAAGGTGACCAGGGACAGACTGATGCGGGAGTACGATGAGCTGATGCCGGAATACGGCTTTGCCTCTCACAAGGGATATGGTTCTAAGGCCCATATCGCCGTGATACAGAAATACGGTCCTTCTCCCATCCACCGGAAAACCTTTATCAGGAATTTCCTGTGAGGCAGGGCTGTGTGAACAGACGGCAGCAGGGCGCTCTGGGGGAGAGAAAGGCGGGAGAACTTCTTGAGAGCCGCGGATATGAGATCCTGGAATATAATTTCCGTGCCAGAGGAGGAGAGATTGATCTTGTGGCCAGGGACGAAAGCGTTCTGGTCTTTGTGGAAGTAAAATACCGGAGGGATGAGCGGTCCGGCAGTCCTCTGGAGGCGGTGGACCCCAGAAAACAGCGCAGAATTTGTCTGGCCGCTTCCGGATACCTGGCGCGTCATGGTTTGGGATTGGACACTCCCTGCCGATTTGATGTGGTGGCTTTGGTGGGGGAGAAGGCGGAGGTGGTAAAAAATGCTTTTCCCTTCTGCCTGTAACCGTGATACCTGATCAACACAGGACTGTTGTAAAAATACCCAATGCGCCCGGATGGGACATCCGGATGCCAAAGAGCGCGATGGGATATTTTGCGGCAGTCCTCTTTTGTACAGAGAATGAGGAGAGACATGGAGAGGATTGTAAAAGACAGACTGACATGGGGGCTGCCCGTAAAAAGAAAACAGACGGATGATCCCCGAAACCGGATTACCATTCATGAGAGCGGGGAACTGGTATATCTCACCTTTCCGGTTCTGGAGAAGCTGGAGGGGATTGTCCATGGCTTTAGTACCAGACTGGGAGGGGTCAGCCAGGGAGAAGTGGGTTCTCTGAATCTGAGCTATGGGAGAGAGGAATTCAGGAAGAATGTGAGGGAGAACCACCGTCGCCTGGCCGCTGCCATCGGCTATGATCCGAGAAAGATGGTATGGTCCGCCCAGACCCATACCACCAACGTGCGGGTGGTGGGAAGGCAGGACTGCGGCCTGGGCTTTGACCGGGAGCTCCCCTACGGGGATGTGGATGGTCTGGTGACCAATGAGCCGGGCATCCCTCTGATGACCTTCTACGCAGACTGCGTTCCGCTGCTGCTGGTGGACCCGGTGCACAGGGCCATCGGCTGTTCTCACTCGGGATGGAGGGGAACGGTGGGCAACATGGGGAGGGCCACGCTGAAAGTGATGGCTGGGGAGTATGGAACGGATCCCCGGGACGTGGTGGCAGCCATCGGCCCCTCCATCTGCCAGGATTGTTATGAAGTGAGCGAGGATGTGATTGAGCAGTTTCGCGATGCGTACCGACGGGAGGACTGGCCCTCCCTGTTCTATGAAAAAGAAAACGGAAAGTATCAGCTGAATCTGCAGCAGGCCTGCCGATTGAACTTTTTGCAGGCGGGAGTGCCGGATGCGCAGATTAGTGTGCCGGATCTGTGCACCTGCTGTAACCCTGACCTGCTTTACTCCCACCGTGCTTCCCACGGAAGACGGGGAAATCTGGCGGCGGTACTGATGCTCAGGTAAAGATAAAAGAGAACTAGGTGTTTGCGAAAGAAAAGAAGGGATTTTCGTGTATATTGCGGATTTACATATTCACTCCCGGTATTCCAGGGCTACCAGCAGAGACTGCACGCCGGAGCAGCTGGATTTATGGGGAGCCAGGAAGGGGATCGGACTTCTGGGAACGGGCGACTTTACCCATCCCGCCTGGCGCCAGGAACTGAAGGATAAGCTGGAACCGGCCGGGGAGGGGCTGTATGCCCTGCGGAAGGAATATCAAATACAGGATGAGACGGCTGCGGGAGAGCGGCCCAGGTTTGTCATCACCGGGGAGATCAGTTCCATCTACAAAAAAGGAGGGCGGGTGAGAAAGGTACACAGCCTGATCCTGCTTCCCGGTCTGGAGGATGCGGAAAAATTGTCCAGAAAGCTGGAGCAGATCGGAAATATCCACTCGGACGGGCGGCCTATTCTGGGACTGGACTGCCATGATCTTCTGGAGATTACGCTGGAGATCTGCCCGGATGCCATCTACGTGCCCGCCCATATCTGGACACCCCATTTTTCTCTGTTTGGAGCGTTTTCCGGCTTTGATACCGTGGAGGAGTGCTTTGGGGATCTGACGCCCCAAATCCATGCCATGGAGACCGGGCTGTCCTCCGATCCGCCCATGAACTGGCGGGTGTCGGCTCTGGACGGATACCAGCTCATCTCCAACTCGGACGCCCATTCACCGGCAAAGCTGGGGCGGGAGGCCAACCTGATTGCGTCGGAACTGTCCTATTCCAGTCTGAAGAGTGCTATTGAGGAGGGCAGGGGGCTTTACGGCACCATCGAATTCTTTCCGGAAGAGGGGAAGTATCATATGGATGGGCACAGAAAGTGCGGCCTGTGCCTGACCCCGGAGGAGACGGAACGGTATCAGGGCATCTGCCCAGTGTGCGGCAAAAAGATCACCATCGGGGTATCCCACCGGGTGGAACAGCTGGCGGACCGCCGGGAGGGCTTTGTGCCGGAGGGGGCCAGGCCTTTTGAGAGCCTGGTTCCGCTGCCGGAGGTGATCGGGGCCTCCATGGGATGTTCCGGAAGCAGCACGAAGGCCCAGAGGGAATACGGCAGAATGCTGGCAAAGCTGGGGCCGGAGTTCGCCATTCTCAGGGAACTTCCTTTGGAAGACATCACAAAGGCGGCGGGAGCCAGAATCGGAGAAGGTATCCGGCGGCTTAGAGAGGGCCGGGTGGACCGGATCCCGGGGTTTGACGGGGAATATGGAAAAATCCGCCTGTTCCTGGAGGATGAGCTGGAAAATCCCAGTGGACAGATGGATTTTTTCTCTCTGCTGGGTGTGGATGAAGCGGCGCAGCCGCAAAAGAAAGAGAGGCCGGAGCGGATGCCGGAGAGAGACAGCCGCAGTACAGGAGACAGCCGGAGCAAAGAGAGGCCGGAGCACTCCGGGAGTGAGACTGAGCAGGGCGGCTTAAATCCCAGCCAGCGGCAGGCGGTCTGCCGCCAGGGCGGAAGGATTGCGGTGACGGCGGGACCGGGAACTGGAAAAACGAAAACCATGGTGGCCCACATTATCTATCTGATCAGGGAGCGGGGCGTAAGCCCCTCCCGAATCACGGCGGTAACGTTTACCAACCAGGCGGCGGGTGAGCTTAGGAAGCGGCTGAAATCCGCTCTGGGGGATGAGGTGCTTGCCGGTATCCAGATCGGCACTTTCCATGGGCTGAGTCTTGCTATGCTGCGGGAGCGGGGAATGGAGGCCCGCCTGGCAGATGATTCAGAAATGCTGGAGATTGCCGGAGAACTGAGGGCTCAGTTTGGACTTTCCCAGAAGCCTGGAGAAATTCTAAATCAGATTTCCCGATGGAAGGGCGGGATGGAGACAGAGCCGCAGGACGGGGCTCTGCTGGCCGCCTATCAGAACATGCTGGAGGAGAAAAAGGCCCTGGATTTCGACGATCTTCTGCTGGAGGCCCTCTCCTGGGCGGAGACCCTGGAAAGCCGGGGGTGGAGAAGTCATTTCGCCTATCTGTGCGTGGATGAATTTCAGGATATTAACCCCATTCAGTACCGGCTTCTGGAGGCCTGGAGCCGGGAGGGGGAGGAGCTGTTTGTGATCGGCGATCCGGATCAGGCGATCTATGGCTTCCGGGGCTCAGACCCTGCCTGTTTTGAACGGCTGGAGAACGGGAAACAGTCGGTGCAGCGGATTTATCTGGAGAAAAATTACCGTTCCGGCAAAGCCATTCTGGATCTTGCCCAGGCGGTGATCGGGCATAATCCGGGAATTCACGCGCCCCTTCATCCCAATCGTGGGGAACTATATCCGGTACGTCTGGTGAAAGCCCAGAGCGAACTGGGGGAGGCAATTTTTGTGGCCAAGGAGATCAACCGCCTCACGGGTGGTATCGGCATGCTGGAGGCCCAGGAGCACGCGGCGGACCGAGATGGAGCGCGCAGCCGTTCCTTCGGGGAGATTGCCGTTTTGTACCGTACCCACAGGGAGGCCCGCCTGCTGGAAACGTGCCTGAAAAAGGAGAGCATTCCTTATGTGGTGGCTGGACGGGAGGAGTTCCTCTCCGATGACCGGGTACAGGGAACATTGGCCTTTTTCCGAAGTCTTTTTTACCACAGGGAGGAAGATATTCGAACCAGCCTGAAGCTGCTGTGGAATCTGGAAGAGGAAGGGATGGCTCGGGAGGTTTATGAAAATATGGCCGGAAAGTACCTGACTCTTCTGGGGGAGACGCCGGGAGAGATTCTGGATCAATGGTTGGAGGACTGGGAATGGGGTGACCAGGAGGAGATAAAGAAACTGCGGGATATGACGGTGTTTTACGCTTCTATGAAGGAGATGCTGGACGGACTGCTGCTGGGCGTGGAGAGTGATCTGAAGCGCTGCGGTCAAAAGCAGTATCAGGCGGATGCGGTTACCCTGATGACTTTGCACGGCTCCAAGGGCCTGGAATTTCCGGCGGTGATACTGTACGGGGTAAGAAAAGGGCAGATCCCCTTTGAAAACAGGAAGCACCAGGCGGACCAGATGGAGGAGCGGCGGCTGCTCTACGTGGGCCTGACCAGGGCGAAAGAGGAACTGATCCTCACTACCTCGGGAGAACTCTCACCATTTTTGGAGGAGCTCCCTCCGGGACTGGTGGAGACGGAGGCGGCGAGCGGTTCCAGAAAGACAGCGGCGGGACATCAGATGAGCCTTTTTGAGCTAGATGGATTTTCAGAATGAGAGATTACCAGGACAACGTGGACATCTGCCCGGAACAGATTTGGGATTCTGTTTATGACAAAGTAAGTGCAGATGAAAAAGAAAAAGCCCCGTTTTCACGGTATTTGAGTACCGGAAGCGGAGCTTTTGTTCTGTGGTTTTTATGCTTTTTTCAACTGATTCAGCAGATCCCGGATCTTCTCGGTGGGGGACTGGATGCTGCTGATGGACACATCATGATTCAAGTGGTCAATGATGCTGGCCAGATATTTGGTCATATCTGCTTCCGCATAGTAGGGGCGCTTCAAAAGCTCCGGCGTGCGGTAGTTTAAGTTGGTGGTCACCACCTTGTAGATGTAACCCTTCTCATAGTACTCGTCAAATTTGGCCAGTCCATCGGTGAAGAGACCAAAGGTGGTGCAGACGAACACCCGTCTGGCCTTGCGCTCCTTCAGCTGCTTAGCCACATCCAGCATGCTCTCCCCGGAGGAGATCATATCATCAATGACCAGAACGTCCTTTCCTTCCACGGAGGACCCCAGGAATTCGTGGGCCACAATGGGATTTTTCCCGTTGACTACCGTGGAGTAGTCCCGCCTTTTGTAGAACATACCCATATCAATTCCAAGAATATTGGCAAAGTATACCGCCCGCTCCATGGCACCCTCGTCCGGGCTGATGGCCATCAGGTGGTCGTTGTCAATATGAAAATCAGGAACCGTCTCCACCAGGGCCTTGAGGAACTGATAGGTGGGCATGAAAGAGTCAAACCCGTGAAGAGGGATGGCGTTCTGTACCCGGGGATCATGGGCGTCAAAGGTGACAATGTTGGATACGCCCATGGCAGTCAGCTCCTGAAGAGCCAGGGAGCAGTCCAGAGATTCCCTCTTTGCCCGCTTGTGCTGTCGGCCCTCATAGAGGAAGGGCATAACCACCGTAATGCGCTTTGCCTTGCCGTTGGCGGCAGAGATGATTCGCTTTAAATCCTGAAAATGATTGTCCGGGGACATATGGTTTTCATGTCCGCAGACGGTGTAGGTGAGACTGTAGTTGCACACATCCACCAGGATAAACAGATCGCATCCGCGCACGGAATCCAGTATCACGCCTTTTCCCTCTCCTGTACCGAAACGGGGGCAGCTGCAGTTTAACAGATAACTGTCTTCGCAATAGCCCGGCATGGGTAATGAGGTGTCTGTGTGCATGGGGGAATTGTGCCGGAAATCCACCAGATACTTGTCCACAACGCCGGCAAATTCTCTGCATCCTTCCAGGGCGGCAATTTTCAGCGGCCCCACAGGCATTGCGTGTTCTTGAACATTTAGTTCGGGCATTAGGTTAACCTCCAAATATTAGAAAATGCAATTTACTAGAATTTTACAGTGTTTAAATTTGTTATACCATGGGGGCGGGAACAGAGTCAAGATAATTGTCGGAAACCGTTGTCTTTATTTCGGAACAACGAGTGCGCATGAGGGCGGGGACGGCTGTGAAACGCAGTAATCGTAACAGCCGACGAAATAGAGAAAAACCGCAAAGGCCGTTGCAATTTGAAAATCAAACGGTTATCATAGGACTATATATGGAAGAAAATGTCACTGTGAATCGTAACAAGAAACTGGACATAACCCCGGAAAAAGCGGGGAAATTGCTTTACAAATGGGACATACTATTGTAAAATCAATCGGTTGATAGATTCAGGAGGTAAAGTATGAGTAAACCAATCGTGGCCGTTGTGGGCAGACCCAATGTGGGGAAATCTACCCTGTTCAACGCGCTGGCAGGAGAGAATATATCGATTATCAAGGACACTCCCGGCGTGACGAGAGATCGGATCTACGCGGATGTGGAGTGGCTGAACAGAAAGTTTACGCTGATTGACACGGGCGGAATTGAACCTGACAGCAGCGATGTGATCCTTTCCCAGATGAGAGAGCAGGCACAGATCGCCATCGATACGGCGGATGTGATTGTCTTTATGACGGACCTAAAGCAGGGCCTGGTGGACGCGGATGGAAAGGTGGCGGATATGCTGCGTCGCTCCCACAAGCCGGTGGTGCTGGTGGTAAACAAGGTGGACAGCTTCAGCCGTGACATGGCGGATGTCTACGAGTTTTACAACCTGGGGATCGGAGATCCCATTCCCATCTCCGCGGCAAACCGGATGGGATTGGGAGAACTGCTGGACGTCCTGCTGGAGCATTTCCCGGACCAAGGGCAGGGGGATGAGGAGGATGAGCGGCCCAGAGTTGCCATCGTGGGAAAACCTAATGTAGGGAAATCTTCCCTGATCAATAAGCTGCTGGGAGAGCAGCGGCTGATCGTTTCCAATATTGCGGGCACCACCCGGGACGCGGTGGACACGGCAGTGAAATATGGAGAGAAGGAATACGTATTCATCGACACGGCGGGACTTCGCAGAAAGAGCAAGGTGAAGGAGGAGCTGGAGCGGTACAGCATCATCCGCACAGTGACCGCAGTGGAGCGGGCGGATGTGGTAGTGATCCTGATTGACGCCACCGAAGGCGTGACCGAGCAGGACGCCAAGATCGCAGGCATCGCCCATGACCGGGGCAAGGGAATCATTGTGGCTGTCAATAAGTGGGATGCCATCGAGAAGGATGACAAGACCATCTACAAATTTACTGCCAAGGTCAGGGAGGTGCTGTCCTTTATGGCCTATGCGGAGATCCTGTTTATCTCCGCCCAGACCGGCCAGCGGCTTCCGAAGCTGTTCGAAGCCATTGACATGGTGATTGCCAACCAGAATATGCGGGTGGGAACCGGCGTGCTTAACGAGATCATGACGGAGGCCGTGGCGCTGCAGCAGCCCCCTACCGATAAGGGAAAGCGCCTGAAATTGTTTTACATTACCCAGGTGGCAGTAAAACCGCCCACCTTTGTGATTTTTGTCAATGACAAAGAGCTGATGCATTTTTCTTATACCAGGTATATTGAAAATAAGATCAGGGATACCTTCGGCTTCCGGGGGACGGCCCTGAAATTTATCATACGTGAGCGGAAAGAGAAGGAGAACGGAAAATGATACGAGTATTGTGTCTGCTGATCGGATATGTGTTTGGATTATTTCAGACCAGCTATATCATTGGGAGGATGAATGGGATTGATATCCGGGAGCACGGGAGTGGAAACGCGGGTACCACCAACATGATGCGCACCCTTGGAAGAAAGGCGGGGCTTCTCACCTTTGCCGGGGATTGCCTTAAGTGTATTTTGGCCATTGTGGTGGTTCGTCTGCTGTTTGGGGAAAGCCATGAGGGGATGGTGCCGCTTCTGAGCTTTTACGCGGCGGCCGGCGTGATTTTGGGACACAATTTTCCCTTCTATCTGAAGTTCCGGGGAGGAAAGGGGATTGCGGCCACAGCCGGTCTGGTGCTTGCCTTTAATCCCGTCATGACGGTGCTGGGAATCATCACCTTCTTCTCCACCTTCTTTTTGACCCACTATGTGTCTCTGGGGTCCCTGCTGGTATACGTGGGGATTGTCATTGAACTGCCTATTCTAGGACAGACGGGACATTTCCATATGTCCCAGGCCCATCTGAATGAGCTGTATATTGTGGCCTTCTGTCTGGCAGTGCTGGCCTTCTGGGAGCACCGGGAAAATATCAAACGGCTGGCCAGCGGTACGGAGCGGAAAACGTATCTGAGTAAGCAGAAACCGGAGATTTAAGACGGCCGCTGGGCGGCAGCTGAAAAAACAAAAATGGGACTGACACAATGGATCATGGCGGCTGCCTGACCGCTGGGCGGCACAGGGAGCCGCTTTTGTGCCAGTCTCCGGAGGAACGCTATGGCATCAATCGGAATATTAGGAGCGGGAAGCTGGGGAACTGCCCTGGCGGTACTGCTTGGAAATAACGGGCATCAGGTGACCCTCTGGTCTCACAGGGAGCAGGAGGCCAGGCGCCTGGAACAGGCTCGGGAAAATGAAAGCAAATTGCCGGGAGTGAGGCTCCCGGACCAGGTGGCTGTGACATTCAGCCTGGAAGATACGATGAGGGAGAAAGATGTGCTGATACTGGCGGTTCCCTCCTCCCAGATGAGGAGTACCTGCCGCAGAATTGCGCCTCTGACCGCGCACGGCCAGATTCTGGTGAGCGTAGCCAAAGGAATCGAGGACGGAACCTTTGCCACCATGACCGATATGATCCGGGAGGAAATTCCGGGATCGGACGGGGCGGTGCTCTCCGGTCCCAGCCATGCGGAAGAGGTGGGCAGAGGATTGCCCACCACCTGCGTTGTCGGGGCCACCACGGAGAAGACAGCGAAATATCTTCAGGAAATTTTCATGAGCCCGGTGTTCCGGGTGTACATCAGCCCGGATATTCTGGGCATCGAGCTAGGGGGCGCACTGAAAAACGTGATCGCTCTGGCGGCCGGCATTGCCGACGGACTGGGCTATGGGGATAACACAAAGGCGGCGCTGATTACCAGGGGGATTGCCGAGATCGCCAGACTGGGCCTGAAGATGGGCGGCCGGCTGGAAACCTTCAGCGGACTCACCGGCATTGGGGATCTGATCGTCACCTGCGCCAGCGTCCACAGCCGGAACCGTCGGGCCGGGGTGCTGATCGGGCAGGGGTATACCGCCCAGGAGGCCATGAGAGAAGTGAACATGGTGGTGGAAGGCGTGTACTCCACCAGGGCGGCTGTCGCCCTGGCAAAAAAATACCAGGTGGAGCTTCCCATCATCGAACAGGTCAGCCAGGTGCTTTTTGAGGGGAAAAGCCCCAAGGATGCAGTGAGCACTCTGATGCTGCGGGACCAGAAAATTGAAAATCCGCTTCTTCCCTGGTAAGAGGGCCGGAGAACGTGGAAAAACCTTGACATCTGCCGGGAAACTCACTATAATAATCACTATGTAAAGTCACCGCTTTAAAGGAGGAAAGTGATTATGAGAAAGAGTAGTTTGACTAAGGCGGCTGCTATGGCTGCTGCCGGCGCAATGGTATTGTCTTCCACAGGAATGATTGCGAGTGCGGAGGAGACCAGTTACACAGTGGGTATCTGCCAGTTGGTACAGCATGAGGCGCTGGATCAGGCCACCCAGGGCTTCAAGGACGCCCTTGTAGATGAGCTTGGAGAGGATGCGGTGACCTTTGATGAGCAGAACGCTGCCGGCGATTCCGCCACTTGCGCCACCATCGTGAACCAGTTTGTTTCCAATGGTGTGGATCTGATTTTGGCCAATGCTACTGCATCTCTGCAGGCAGCCCAGGCTGCAACCAACGAGATTCCGATTCTGGGCACGTCCGTGACGGATTACGCGACAGCACTTGATATGGATGACTGGACTGGAACCACCGGAACAAACATCTCCGGTACTTCTGATCTGGCGCCGCTGGATGAGCAGGCACAGATGCTTCAGGAACTTTTCCCGGATGCCGAGAATGTGGGAATTCTCTACTGCTCCGCTGAGGCGAACTCGGTTTACCAGGCGGACACTATTACAGGATACCTGGAGGAGATGGGATACACTGTAAATGTGTATACCTTCGCGGACAGTAATGATGTGGCTTCCGTTGCCACCAATGCCTGCGCGGAGAACGATGTGCTCTATATTCCCACCGACAATACAGCTGCATCCTGCACGGAAAACATCAGAAACGTGGCAGTTCCGGCCGGTACGCCCATCATTGCCGGTGAGGAAGGCATCTGCAGCGGATGCGGTGTGGCGACTCTGTCCATCAGTTACTATGACCTGGGATACACCACTGGCGAGATGGCTGTCCGGATTTTAAGGGACGGCGAAGATGTGAGCACCATGCCTGTGGAGTTTGCTCCCAACGTAACAAAGAAATATAATGCCGAGATCTGTGAGACTCTGGGCATTGAGGTGCCCGATGATTATGTGGCAATCGAGACTGCAGAATAAGTTCGGGTGAAAGAAAAAGGAAATGATATTCGCCAAATACAGGTGCGGCCGCACCTGTATTTGGCGAATTCTGGCCTCCGACAGGATCCGGGCCTGGCAGGGCGGCAGACGGCAGAGCTGACCGATGCGCGCGGAAAAATGGCGGAGGCATGTTATATTATTTATACCGGAGGGATGGAACTATGAATTTACTTGCCTTGAATCCAATGACATTGTTTACGGCGCTGCCCGGAAACATTGCCCAGGGGATTATCTGGGGAATTATGGCGATTGGAGTCTATATGACTTTTCGCCTGCTTCGTTTTTCTGATCTGACGGTGGACGGTTCTTTTGCCACCGGAGGTGCCGTGGCAGTCATGCTGATTATCAATGACGTTCCGTCCCCGGTGGCTATGCTGGCTGCTTTCGGGGCCGGCCTTCTGGCGGGGCTGGTGACCGGTCTGCTCCATACGGTGTTCGGCATACCGGATATTCTGGCCGGCATCCTGAGCCAGATCGCGCTGTATTCCATTAATCTGCGGATTATGTTCGGAAGGGCCAATCAGGCGGTGAGCGTGGACAAATATTTTCTGGTGGTCTCTTTGCGGGATATTATGAAATCCCTGCTGGTGGGGGCGGTCATTGCCCTGGTGCTCATCGGGATCCTCTACTGGTTTTTCGGCACAGAGAAAGGAAGCGCGATCCGTGCCACGGGATGCAATCCAGAAATGTCCATGGCTCAGGGGATCAATATCAACTCCACGAAAGTGCTGACGCTTGCCCTGTCCAACGGCCTGGTGGCTTTGTCGGGAGCCCTTCTGGCCCAGTACCAGGGATTTTCTGATGTCAATATGGGCCGGGGCGCCATTGTGATCGGCCTGGCGGCGGTGATCATCGGAGAGGTCCTGGGGGAGGCTTTGTTTGGAAAGCGGCTGAATTTCTTCGGGCGGCTTCTGTTCGTGGTCCTGGGCGGTGTTATTTACTACATTGTGGTGGGCCTGGTGCTGTGGCTGAGAATGCCTTCCAATGATCTGAAACTGTTTACCGCCATCATTGTGGCAGTATTCCTGGCTGTGCCCTATCTGAGGGCAAAAGCACAGAATTCTTACGCAAAGTCTGCGAAGAAAGGGGCGAAAAAAGTATGAATGCCATGCTGGAGATCAAAAATGTGCAGAAAACTTTCAATAAAGGCACCATCAATGAAAAGCCTGCCCTGCGGGGAGTGAATCTGACCCTGAAGAACCAGGACTTTGTGACGGTAATCGGAGGAAACGGAGCCGGAAAGTCCACCACGCTGAACGCTATAGCCGGAGTGTGGCCTGTGGATGAGGGAACCATCACCATCGACGGAGAAAATATTACCGGGTATCCGGAATATAAGCGGGCGAAACTGCTGGGCCGTGTCTTTCAGGATCCCATGACAGGGACTGCGGCCACCATGGAAATCCAGGAGAATCTGGCGCTGGCTGCCAGACGGGGAGAACCCAGGAGACTCAGCTGGGGCATTACCCGGGATGAGAAGGACAAGTATCATGAAATGCTGAAAATACTGGATCTGGGGCTGGAGGACCGCATGACCACGAAGGTGGGGCTTCTATCAGGAGGACAGAGACAGGCATTGACGCTTTTAATGGCCACCTTAAAGAAACCGAAGCTGCTGCTTTTAGACGAGCACACGGCGGCGCTGGATCCCAAGACCGCAGCCAAGGTGCTGGAACTGACGAATCAGATTGTGACGGAGCACCAGCTGACTGCCATTATGGTGACCCACAATATGAAGGACGCCATCCGGATGGGAAACCGGCTGATTATGATGCACGAGGGCAGGATTATCTACGATGTGGAGGGGGAGGAGAAAGCCAGCCTCCATGTGTCGGATCTGATGGCTAAGTTTGAACAGGCCAGCGGCGGCGAGTTTGCCAACGACCGGATGATTCTGGCTTAATTCTTTTTTCCGCTGCGGCTGTCTCCGGAGAGGGTTTTCTCTGGGGAGCAGCCGCGGGGAAAAAAACAGCTTGACAGCCTGAAGAAATTCGTATATGATAAGGATGGTTAGAAAAGGCTAACCAAAGCGGCTTGACCGCATTTTTTTCAGACAGTAAGTTAGATTAAACTAACCAACCGTAACCACAAAAGAAAATGGAGGACATCAGAATGAGTGTTGTGATTATCGGCGGAAATG
>DBFBJF010000122.1:0-2724 GCA_048203265.1 Candidatus Merdiplasma sp. | reverse complement strand
GTCGGGTATTCCATGGTGGACAACGGATATTGGCGGTTTCACAGGAGGGAATATTCATGATCCCAAATTCCACGAACTTCTGATCCGCTGGTTCCAATTTGGTGTATTTTGCCCTGTAACTAGACTTCATGGTTTCCGGGATCCCATCGACTTCTCTATTTATAATGCGGCAAAAATGTGGAATCAGCCATTTGGAAGCGGCGCAGAGAATGAGATTTACAGTTACGGAGAAGAAGTATACAAAATCCTGAAGGGATTGGTGGATACCAGGGAGACCCTGCGTCCCTATGTAAAAGAGCAGATGGTGAAGGCCCATGAGAAGGGAACGCCGGTGATTCGTCCATTGTTTTATGATAATCCGGAGGATGAGGCTTGCTGGGATGTGAACGATGAGTATATGTTCGGTCCGGATATTCTGGTGGCCCCTGTTTTATATGAAGGAATGAGGGAGCGCAGTGTATATCTTCCCGCAGGAAGAATCTGGAAGGAAGTACAGACAGGAAAAATCTATGAAGGTGGAGTTACCGTACAGTGCGATGCGCCTCTATCTGTTATTCCGGTATTTACAACAAATAACTCTGAGTTCCGTTTTGTGGATTAATTATCATGGCTTGCTTTGGATGGAAACGGAAGGCATCACAACGCTGAAAACAGATTGGAACATTAATATGAAGGAGAGGGCGGCTATTGTGGCAGCCCTTTTCTTCGTTCCCATGGGCATAAGCCTCCTGTTTATGAAGTTTTATGGTATCCTTTAGGCTAAGGAGACAAGACGCTGCTTCAGGAGCCGGTGCTGGAGACACTGGCAAAGAAATACAACAAGAGCACGGCGCAGATAATTTTGCGCTGGCATACCCAGGTGGGTGATGTTGTGATCCCCGGTTCCAAAAATGTGGAGCATATCAGGGACAACATTGATCTGTTTGACTTTACTCTGACGGAGGAGGAGATGGGCCGAATTATAACGCCCAGGAGTGAAGGAGAAAACGGAACATGAAAATTCTGTTTATTAACGGAAGCCCCAACAAGAAGGGAAATACGGCTGCTCTGGCCAGCGCTCTGCTGGAGGGAAAGGAATATGAGCCCCTGAATTTGGTGGACTATAAACTTTACAGCTATGGTCAGGAGTTTTCCGATGACCAGTTTGGAGAAATTTTGGATAAAATGAAGGCGGCTGATACGATTGTGATCGGGTCGCCGGTATACTGGCACAGTATGTGCGGCGTTTTACGGCATGACCTATGAGGGAATGGCGAGCAGTATAATCGAGGCGAGCGCATTGTTTATCAGCGGACGACAGTCATCTTCGGATGGCCGCCGTTCTGCGTCTGACTGAGGTGCCTAAGCAGTGGGGAAACAATTTTTTTACAGTTTTTTTACTAAAGTGGGATAGAGAATTATATATGGAACTGGTAAGCTTTACTTATGACAGGAAAGAACAGGGCCCGGTAAACTGTCTCAAATCAGACAAAATGAGTTAGCGATGAAAGGAAAAAGAAATGAGAAAGTTTTTTGGAAAGAAAGCTGTTCTGGCAGCCGCAGCGGCAGTTATGATGTTTAGCTCTGCGAATATGTCCGCGTTGGCGGAGGAGGCTCAGCCCCAGGAGGGAGATACCTACGAACTGACGATTATCCACAATAATGATGTTCACGGACATATGGACTGGCTTCCCCAGTTTAAGACTCTGATCGATGAGGCGAGAGAAGAGGTGGATAATCTTCTGGTACTGAACGGCGGAGATATTTTCCTGCGCGGACCGCTTCAGGATCAGCAGGGAATTCCTGAGATGACTGTTCTCAATGAGATGGGATATGACGCTTGGGTTCCTGGAAACAATGACTTCCGCATTCCGCCTGAAGGAGGAGATACTGAGGCTGGCAACGAGCAGATTCAGAATCTGATTGAGCTGGCGAATTGTCCCACACTCTGCGCTAATGTAACCATGAAGGATACCGGAGAACTGATTGACGGTGTGGAGCCCTACATCATTAAAGAGGTGGGCGGCTTGGACATCGGAATCATCGGAGTAACTTCTCTGAAGCCCCAGGATCGCGGCTGGGAGGAGGTTTCCGACAAGGTATTTGAGAGCGGTGAGATTACCGTGGAGAACCTGATGGAGGAGGTGGCGCCTCAGACAGATATTAATATTGTTCTTTCCCACACAGGACTGGCGGTAGATACCAAGACCTGCTGGGTATCCGGAGTATCCGCAGTAGTTGGAGCGGATGATCATTTTGTGATTACGAATCCTCTCTATACACCGACTGAAAGTGGAATCAAGACCACTCCGATCGTGCAGGCCGGCGGGGAGTATGACCAGTACCTCGGAAGATTGGATCTGGAGTATACTTACACAGAGGGAGCCTGGGAGCTGACTGATTTCAACGGATATCTCTATGACCTGGAGGGGGTAGAACCCGATGCGGAGCTGCAGGCTCTGATTGACTCCGTCAGCGGGACAGCCCAGACAGAGGCAGACGAGGCAGCATAAAGCGCCATATAAGTTCATACAATCAAATTCATACCAAATCTTACGCCATAAAACCGTTGCGGACAGATCGTGAGCGCTGTCTGCGGCGGTTTTTTTGTGCGATACGCCCGGAGGGGCGCTGCGTGCCAGTGGCACGCGTTTAGCGCCGACCGGAGCGGAGCGAAGACCCGCCGTGCTTGCACGAGCGGGCATCCGACGGGCAACGGTCATCGAGTGGCAACGCCACGAGATG
>DBFBJF010000121.1:0-7769 GCA_048203265.1 Candidatus Merdiplasma sp. | reverse complement strand
CCGGAGGGGCGCTGCGTGCCAGTGGCACGCGTTTAGCGCCGACCGGAGCGGAGCGAAGACCCGCCGTGCTTGCACGAGCGGGCATCCGACGGGCAACGGTCATCGAGTGGCAACGCCACGAGATGAGCGAGGTATCGCGATGATCGGATGGGGGAAGAAATCTTCCCCTATCCGATTGCGGGCAGGATGGAGGAGAGAAGAAAGATGAGATTAGATAAATTTTTGAAGGTTTCCCGGCTGATTAAGCGCAGGACGGTGGCCAATGAGGCCTGTGATGCGGGACGGGTGTTGGTGAACGGGAAAGTGGCCAAGGCATCGGTGAATGTGAAGACGGGAGACGTCATTGAAATCCACTTCGGCACCAGGGATGTGAAGGCGGAGGTGCTGGATGTGCAGGAGACAGTGAAGAAAGACGAGGCGAAAGAACTGTTCCGGTATCTGTGAGCTGCCGCGGGATTCATAAAAAATCCCGGTGCCGCATAGAATGGATAGAGAGCATAAACCGGAGAAACCATATGGAAGAAAAAAGAGAAAAGCGGGGACACAGACTCACCATTGATAACAGGAAGAACGGTACGATCAGTGGTGTGGTGGATGTCCTCGCTTTTGACGTGAATGAGATACGGCTGGAGACCGAATTGGGCATGCTGACTGTCAAGGGAAAGGAGCTGCATATCAGCAGGCTGACTCTGGACCAGGGAGAGGTGAATCTGGAGGGAACCGTGGAGGCGCTGGTCTATTCCAACGGCGCTGTCAGAGGCAGGCATAAGGCGGGATCCTGGAAGCGGCTGTTCCAGTAGCAGCGGGAAAAAATGAGCGGATTGATTTATGATGAGGTGAAGGTTTTTCTGGTTTTTGTTCTCCATGGCGTCTGCCTGTTGTTTGCCAGTGACCTGCTGCGCTCCCTGCGGGCGGCGCTTCCCCACGGCCGGTTTTTGACCGGGCTGGAGGATGCGCTGTTCTGGTTTGGCGCAGGGATATGGACTTTTATCCTGATTTTTCTTTTTCAAGACGGGGTTTTGAGACTTTACACGGCGGCGGCCCTTGGCATCGGGATGGTGATCTATCGAAAAACAGCCAGCAGATGGGTGGTGAAGGCAGTTTCGGGCGCGCTCCGTTTCGTGGTGGGTATCCTCGCTTTTTTTCCGAAAAAAATCGACATATTTTGTCATAAAACTATTGCAAAGTTTGTCAAAAGAGGATAAACTAGGGTTACTAACCGGAAGGGAATGTTGAAATATGGCGAAAAGACGAAAAAGACGCGTCAGCAGCGGCAACCGCCTGGGGATGGCGGGGATTGCCGTCGTGGTGATGACTCTGCTGACCGTGCTGCTGATACAGAGCCACAGGCTGGAAGTGAAGAATACGGCTTACGCCAGCCAGGTGGAAGAGCTGGAGGAGCAGATCGCGGAGGAACAGGATCGCTCCCAGGAGCTGGAAAAACTGCCGGAGTATACCCAGTCACAGGAGTATATCGAGAAGATGGCCAGAGAAAAATTTGGTCTGGTATATCCAGATGAGATTATATTCAAGGCTGAAGGATAAAGGGATGGGTCACTAGCCGCTCATCTCTTTTTGTATGTCATGAATTGTTACTATTCACAGCAGTTTCAGAATTGACAGAGTTTTGTGCTCCCCTGTCGAAAAATTTATGGGACGTGATGGCCCGGATTGACAAAATACGCGCCTTTCATGTGATACAGTTCGTATCATGGAAAGGTGCCAGTGCGCAGCGCAAAACCGCCCGCCTCGCACCTTCTGATTCCCACGTGGTGGGAAAAAACGGGGGGAGGCAAGTGCATGGTGGAGTTTATGGCTGCGGCCCTGATTGTCAGCGGATTTTGGATGCTGCTGGAGTTGGGGCGGTTTGTGCTGCGGGAACTGTCCAGGGAGCACACTGCGGGGGGCGTATCCGTGGGACCGGGCAGAGAATATGTGGAGCGGTACGCCGAGGCTTTCCGGCGGCTGGCGGAGAGCTACCAGCAGATGCCGGGAAAGAAAGAACATTTCGGCGATGAAGAAGTGGAGCACATTTTGGGAACTGCCCGGGAGGAAGTGTGCCAGGCCTGTGACCGCCAGGCGGAATGCTGGGGAGAAGAATATTATGAGACCTGCCGCCGGATGGTGGACTGTCTGGGGCGTATAGAGAGCGGCGCCACAGTGGACGTTCTGGAGGAGGAAGCGCTGATTGGGGACTGCCTTCAGGAGCGGGCCATGGAGGGACGGCTCCGGGAACTGTTTTTACAGGAGCGCATGAATTTGATGTGGAATAACCGGATGCTGGAACAGCGGGCCGCGGCGGGAGAACAGATTCAGGATACGGCTCAGCTGCTGGGCCAGATGGCGGAGCGAATCTATCAGATTCAGGGATTGAAGGAGAAAGAGTTTCGCAGGCTGGAGAAAGAGCTGAAATATGAGAAGGTCAGCTGCCGCGGCGCCTGGTTTTTTAAGCGGGACGAGCTTCATCCGGAATTCTATGTGACCATGGCGGTTCAGGATGGAAGCTGCATCCAGGCGAAAGATTTGTCGGAGTTAATCTCCGGGGTGCTGGGTTACCGGATGATTCCAGCCAGAGACTGCCGCTTGACCGTCAAGCGGGAGTATGATACGTTCCACTATGTGACCGACACAGAATACCAGATGTTCTGTGGAATTTCCAGGATGATGAAGACCGGGGAGCTGGTGTCCGGCGACAATTTTGCTTTCTGGCAGGGGGACTGCGGGCAGGTGGTGATGAGCCTGGCGGACGGTATGGGAACCGGCGTGGAAGCCTGCCGGGAGAGCGAGAAGGTGATTGAGCTGCTGGAAGAATTCCTGGACGCAGGGTTCGCCCAGGAGACAGCGGTCCGGATGATCAATGCCTCCATGGTGCTTCAGGATCATATGAAGGTTTTTTCTACCATTGATCTGTGTATGGTGGATTTGTACAAAGGTACCTGCAGTATGATGAAGGCGGGGGCATGTCCAACCTTTCTGCTGAGAGGAGAGGAGATGGAAGTGATTGCCTGCCGGGATCTGCCCGCCGGGATGATGCAGACCTGTGAGTATGGGGCGGTGAACCGGAAGCTGGCCTCCGGAGATCAGATTATCATGATGACGGACGGGGTGATGGACGCTCTGCCCCAGGAGAACCGGGAAGAACAGATGAAGGAACTGATATTAAAATCAAAGAGCAATCATGCCAGGGAATTTGCCCGCAGGCTGCTGGAGCAGATCCTGATGCAGCAGAAATTTCAGGCCAGGGACGATATGACGGTGCTGGTGGGGCAAATCTGGGAGAAGTAGATCAGCGGGCAAGGGGAACGGATGAGAAGATGGATGAAAAAAAGGAACTGATGGGACGGGTGCGAAGGACCATAAAAGAGTATGATATGATCAGCCGGGGAGACCGGGTGATTGTGGGAGTATCCGGCGGGGCGGATTCGGTCTGCCTGCTGGCCGCGCTGCGGGAGTGCGGCAAAGAAGAGGAATTTTCCCTGACAGCGGTTCATGTGGAGCACGGCCTTCGGGGAGAGGAAAGCCTGGATGACGCTGTCTTTGTGGAGCAGCTTTGCCGGCAGTGGGAGATTCCCTGCCAGGTGGAGCATATCCCGGTAAAGGAGCGGGCTTTGGCTTCCGGGCAGACACTGGAGGAGGCAGGCCGCGAGGCCAGGTATCAGGTTTTTGAAAAATGGAGAAAGAAGCTGGGCGCCCGCAGGATCGCGGTGGCGCACAATGAGAACGATCAGGCGGAGACGGTTCTGTTAAACCTGGCCCGGGGCAGCGGCCTTCGGGGAATGGGCGGCATCCGCCCGGTGCGGGACAGAATCATCCGCCCGCTGCTGTTTTTATCCAGGGAGGAGATTGAAGACTGGCTGAGACAGCAGAAGATTCCCTGGCGGGTGGACGCCACCAACCTGACTGCGGATTACACCAGAAATAAGCTGCGGCTGCAGGGGCTGCCCTGGTTGGAGCGGGAGATCAACACGGGAGCGGTCCGCCATCTGGCATCAGCGGCCCTTCATCTGCAGCGGGCGGAGGAGTTTTTGGAGCGGCAGGCAAAGCGCCTGTTTGATACCTGTGCCAGGAGGGAGGGGCCGGGAGGCCCTTTGGTACTTTCTCTTTCCGGGCTGCTGGACGAAGAAAAAGTGATGCAGGAGTATGTGCTGCGCATGGCGGCGGCCTGTGTGCTGGGAGAACGGGGATTAAAAGATTACGGGGAGGTTCATATCCGCCAGATGATGCGCCTTTGCCGGATGGACTGCGGCCGCCGGATGGATTTTCCGGGAGGGCTGCGGGCCTGGCGGCGCAGGGGAGAGCTGGTGCTGGAAGCCGGGAAGCCTCCGGAGCGCCGGCGGGCAATGCCGGGAGAAAATCCGGAACAGGAAATCTGCAGGATTACCGGGAACGGCAGCTATACTTTTCAGGGACACAGATTTCAGGTGCGCCGCCTCTCCAAGGAAGAGGCGCCCTGCTGTTTTCCAGAAAAAAAGTATACGAAATGGCTGGCTTATGATACAATAACAGATAATATCTGTTTAAGAACCAGAAGAACGGGCGATTATCTGATTGTCAATCGGGAAGGCGGAAGAAAAAAGCTGAAGGATTATCTGATTGACCGGAAGATACCCCGGGAAGAGCGGGACCGGGTGATTTTGCTGGCCCAGGGCTCCCATATTTTGTGGGTGGTGGGCTGGCGCATCAGTGAGGACGCCAAGGTTGCCGCGGATACAAAACGGCTGATTGAAATACAGATGATGGAGGATGAGTATGAAGGATCAAATTCGTGTCATGATTTCGGAGGAGGATGTGGACCGCAGAATCGCGGAGTTGGCCGCGCTGATCAGCAGGGACTATGAGGGCAGCAGCGTTCATCTGATCTGCATTTTAAAGGGCAGTGTGTTTTTCACCTGTGAGCTGGCCAAACGGATCACCGTGCCGGTGACCCTGGACTTTATGTCGGTGAGCAGCTACGGGGACGGCACAAAATCCAGCGGAGTGGTGAAGCTGGTGAAGGACCTGGATGAGCCTCTGGAGGGGAAGAATGTGATCGTAATCGAGGACATCATCGATTCCGGCCGCACGCTCAGCTATCTGCTGGAAAATCTGGGGAGCAGAAATCCCAGGAGCCTGCGGCTGTGCGCGCTGCTGGATAAGCCGGACCGGAGGGTGACAGACGTGAAGGTGGACTACACCGGCTTTGAGATCCCGGATGAGTTTGTGGTGGGATACGGCCTGGACTATGCCCAGCAGTACCGCAACCTGCCGTATATTGGGGTGATTTCCTCTGGGGAAGAGTGAAATCCCCGGCCGGAGCGAAGGACGCCGGCATTTTGTAAAGCGAAGTTGAAAGGAGTACATGAATTGAGCAGAAACACAAGAGGGCTGTGGGGATATGTGCTGTTGATTGTGGTGTTCCTGGTTCTGATTTTCGGATTGAGGGACAGCTTTGACGGGACGCCGACCTGCACCTACAAGGAATTTCAGGAGATGCTGGAGGAAGAGCAGGTGGTACACGTGGACGTGATCCAGAATCAGAACGTGCCCACCGGTGTTCTGGATGTGACTTTGCAGGATGGCTCCAGCGTGGAGGTCAATGTTTCGGACGTGAACACGGCCCAGGAGATGATGAGCCGGTATGATGTGGATGTGAATGTGAAAAATGTGGAGAGGGACAGTGTGTTTCTCACCACCATTCTGCCGATTTTGCTGACAGGCATTGTAGTCCTGTTCCTGGTGGCTATGATGAACCGCCAGTCCGGCGGCGGAAACGCCAAAATGATGAATTTCGGCAAGAGCCGCGCCCGCATGATCTCACCGGATTCCAAGCGGGTTATGTTTAAAGATGTGGCTGGCCTTCAGGAAGAGAAGGAGGATCTTCAGGAACTGGTGGAGTTTTTGAAGGAGCCGGAGAAGTTTCTGAAGGTGGGCGCCAGAATCCCCAAGGGCGTTTTGCTGGTGGGCCCTCCCGGAACGGGAAAAACCCTGCTGGCTAAGGCCGTGGCGGGGGAAGCGGGCGTACCCTTCTTCAGTATTTCTGGCTCAGATTTTGTGGAGATGTTCGTGGGTGTGGGAGCCTCCCGGGTGCGGGATCTGTTTGAGGATGCCAAGCGCCATCAGCCCTGCATCATTTTTATCGATGAGATCGATGCCGTTGCCAGACGGAGAGGAACCGGAATGGGAGGAGGCCATGATGAGCGGGAACAGACCCTGAACCAGCTCCTGGTGGAGATGGACGGTTTCGGCGTGAACCAGGGCATTATCGTGATGGCAGCCACTAACCGGGTGGATATTCTGGATCCGGCCATTCTGCGGCCCGGGCGGTTTGACCGTCAGGTGGCGGTGGGACGCCCTGACATAAAGGGCAGGGAAGAAATTCTGCAGGTGCATGCCAAGGGAAAGCCTCTGGGAGACGATGTGAACCTGGGAGAGATCGCCAGGACTACGGCTGGCTTTACCGGCGCAGATCTGGAGAATCTGATGAATGAGGCGGCCATCATGGCGGCCAAGAGCCAGCGCTCTTACATTGTCCAGGAGGATATCAACAAAGCTTTCGTGAAGGTGGGGATCGGAGCGGAGAAGAAGAGCCGGGTGATCTCGGAGAAGGAGAAACGGATCACAGCCTACCATGAGTCGGGGCATGCCATTCTGTTCCATCTTTTGCCGGATGTGGGACCGGTGCACACCATCTCCATCATTCCCACCGGCCGGGGAGCGGCAGGTTACACCATGCCTTTGCCGGAGCGGGATGAGATGTTTAACACCAAGAACCAGATGTTCGAGAATATTGTGGTGGATCTGGGCGGCCGGGTGGCCGAGGAGCTGGTGATCGGCGATGTGACCACGGGAGCGTCCCAGGATATTAAGCAAGCCACAGGAATTGCCCGTGCCATGGTGACCAGATTCGGAATGTCCCAGAAGCTTGGCCTGATTAACTACGAGCAGGACGAGGATGAGGTGTTCATCGGAAGAGATCTGGCGCACGCCAGAAGCTACGGAGAGCATGTGGCCACGGTTATCGACGAGGAAGTGAAGCGGATCATCGATGAGGCTTACAGCAAAGCCAGAGAGCTGATCTCTGCCCATGAGGATGTGCTGCACCGCACGGCGGCTCTTTTGATTGAGAAGGAGAAAGTGTCACGGGAGGAGTTTGAGGCCCTGTTTACCGTGGGAGAGACCGATTCGGCGCTTCCGGAGCCGGAGGGGGCGTAATTCCCGCCGCGGAGGAAAATTGGCACCCACAGAAGCAAAAAGGTTCTTTGGCGAAAATGGAGAAAAAATGCCGATAAAATTAAGAAAAATGACGAAAAATAGGTGTAAGATTTGCATAAAAATCAATGGCAAAAATTGTGAAGTTTGTGCACACTTATTTGCTTCTCTGTGCTATTATAATAACCGTAAAACCCCCCAATACATTATATAGTTTTTGCTACACCCCATAAGAGAAATACCTTCTCCAAAAAAGACAGCTTCGGCTGTCTTTTTTACTGTGTAGAAATATTAAGAAAGGTTTCTATGCGTAAAAAGAAGCCTTTAGAAGCGGTGCAGGCAATTCCGGCGGCACTGCCCTTTTAGGGAGCAGGCAGTTTTACTTCCCAAACAGATGTAAATACAGCGTGCAGGAAGCTGTTCACTTTCTAGGCACGCTGTTTTTGTGCGATACGCCCGGAGGGGCGCTGCGTGCCAGTGGCACGCGTTTAGCGCCGACCGGAGCGGAGCGAAGACCCGCCGTGCTTGCACGAGCGGGCATCCGACGGGCAACGGTCATCGAGTGGCAACGCCACGAGATG
>DBFBJF010000120.1:0-8045 GCA_048203265.1 Candidatus Merdiplasma sp. | reverse complement strand
CCTCCCCGTTATTCTCATACATTTTTTTCATGATGGGGGGATAGCCAAAGTGAAACAGAGAAACCCCTTCCAGAAGTTCCTCCTTCACATCATCACTGGTAAACTCATCGTTCGCCCCGGCGTCATGAATAAAAATCCGGTCAGTGCCGGGGATAGCCAGAACCACGGAGTAGGAAGTATTGGCTTCCTTTGAAACAATCATGTCCCCGTCCGCATCCCACTTCTTTAAGTTCTCCCGGATCAGCTTTCCGAAATCATCGTCCCCCACCTTTCCTGCCAGACGAACCTGCGCGCCCAGAAGCTTCATGGCGGTTCCCGTGTTGGCCACCGAACCTCCGGTGTGGATGTCCGCTCCTTCCACATGGATCAGCTTTCCCGGAAGAAGAATATTTTCAGCCTTCTCTCTCATTCCTTTGGGAAAAATAGGCGTAATATCTATGCAAACATGGCCGGCCGCAACAGCTCTTTTCTTCTCCTGCATTTTTTGTCCTCCCTTCAGTAAATTCTGATGGCTCTATTTTAACAAGTTTTGACCCCGGATACCTTACAAATTAGCTGTAAACGGCATGACAAATTTGCTTTGTTAATACAGCAGTTTATTTCCTTTTTGACAAAGTTCATAGATCTCATCATATTTTTCCTCAATCAGAGGAGTCAGCCTGCTGCTCTGCGTCTCCTTCACTTTCCGATAAACGAAGTAGGGCAAAATCCATCCGAGAAACCCGGGAACAGCCAGAAGAATAGAAAGTATAATCAGAGGCGGCTGAGCCGTCACCGCGAATACAGATCCCGCCATAAAAGCGGTTCCTACCAGTGCAACACTGAGAGCGCAGATCGTAGCCCTGGAGGTCTTTGATTTCTCCAGCGCATCGATCTGGCCCACGCAGTCCTCAAAGTTTCTCTGCAGCCGGGTCAATTCCATCTTATTGACCATCTTTCTGTCCCGCCGCAGCTGCAGGGTTATCTTAGTCTGGTGAGGGTTTAACCCATTCTCCTGGAGTTCCCCTGTGGGCTCCCATCCAAAGTTTTCATATCCGTCCAGCAAAAAAGGGATTTTCTGCCGCTCGCAGATAACCTCCTTATACTCATATCCGATAAAATTCTTCCGGATTTTTCCTGTCTCTTCCATGGCTATTCTCCTTTTTCTTCGTAGTGGCCCCGCTCACCTGCGGGAAGGGTGACCGTAAAGGTGCTTCCCTCTCCCTTCTGGCTTACCACCTGAATGTCTCCGTCCAAAAGTTCTACCACCCGTTTCACCAGCGCCAGGCCCAGGCCGTTTCCTTCCCTGGCGTGGGAGGTATCCCCCTGATAAAATTTGTCAAACACATGGGGCAGACTCTCTTTGCTCATCCCGCAGCCGGTATCTGAAACAGACACTGTGATGTGGTCTCCGTCCGAGCGCTGTGCCACCCGGATCATTCCTCCGGGCCCGGTAAATTTCACCGCATTGGAGATCAGATTGTTCCATACCAGTTCCAGGAGCCCCTCATCTGCCCATATCTGAACAGAATCTTCCATATCTGTATCGATCTCAATCTTCTTCTCCTCCCATGCCTCCTCAAACTGAAGAATGCAGTCGCACAGCTGTCTGCTCAGATCATAGGGTTCCACCTCCGGAACAATACTCTGATTTTCCAGCTTGTTCAGCTTCAAAATATTTCCGATCAGGTTGGAAAGGCGCTCCGCCGCCCCCTGGATTGTTTTTGCGTACTCCATCCTTTCTTCCTCTGATATGGTTTCCATGGCCAGCATTTGTCCATAATTCTTTATGTTGGCGATGGGGGTTTTCATCTCATGGGACACATTGGAGATAAAGTCTGTCTTTAATGTCTCAATGCTTCCCAGCTCCTCCACCATCTTGTTGAAATCCAGGATCATTACATCCAGATAGTCCATCCGGTCAGGAGTATGCAGGGGCGGCACATAGACGGAAAAATCCCCGTTTGCCACCTGCTCTGTGGCTCTAGCCAGCCGGTGCATGGGTTCCTCATAGGTGGTACGGATCTTTCTTCTGGTAAATAATGTAAGCGCAGCCGCCACAATCCCCCAGTACACAATGGGGAGGATCACCTGAATCAGATCATTCCAGTGATACTGATTTGCAAACACAATCAACCCCGTATGAATCCCGGACATCAGAAACAGCACCCCATAAAAGATCCCAAACACATAGGCGGGAAACCGGCTGTTCTTTATGATTTTTCCATTTTTCTCCTCCGTTTTCATTTCAGCACCGCCTTGTATCCCAGGCCCCGCACGGTGACAATCTGAAAACCGTCGCAGGCGGAAAGCTTATCCCGCAGTTTCGTCACATAGACATCCACCGCCCGCAGGCTGGTACTGCTGTCCACGCCCCAGAACTCGTCCATCAGCTGGGCTCTGGAAAAAGTTTTTTTCGGATAGGATAACAGCTTAAAAATAATGTTAAACTCCCGGTTGGTGAGGGCGACCTCCTCCCCGTTGATCTCCGCGCTCATACCGTCTGCGTCCAGGGTCAGATTTCCCAGCGTAATTTTCCGCTCTGCCTCAATGTTTGCCCTGCGAAGCAGTGCCCGCACCCGCAGGGAAAGCTCCTCCAAGTCCACCGGCTTGACCATATAGTCATCGATGCCCAGGCGGAATCCCTTTTGTTTTGAGGGAAGATCATCCTTTGCAGACATAAACAGAATGGGGATCCTCTGATTCACCTGCCGGACTGTCCTAGCAAACTCAAATCCGTCAATCTCAGGCATCATAATATCTGAAATAATCAGATCATAGATGTTCTCATACATCTCATTATACGCGTCATTAGCATTCAGGCATCCCTTTGTGGCAAACCCGCAATCGCTCAAATACGTGCAGACCACCTGATTCAGCTTCACATCATCTTCCACCACCAATATATGGATCATTTCGCACCTCCGTCATGATCAGGCTCCTGGCATTGCCTGACTTTAAGCGGATTTTACCGCTCAATCATTGTTATATCGTTTCCATATTGTTTCTGTTTTGTTAATTTTTCTATGTTAGCCAAATTCATTCTTATTATATATGATCCGGCAGAGAAAGCATATCGAAATTTTCCCCGTCCCCCATTAACCAGCAGTTATCTCTCAGACCGCAATCCTGACTGCCCTTCAGTTGCAAATTTTCTTCTCATTCCGGTATAATGAGGCAAAGAATCCAACAGGGAGGAACGTATCCATGAAAATCAACGAAATTATACGAAGCAAACGGTTGGAGCAGGGGCTGACCCAGGAGCAGGTGGCCTCCTATCTGGGTGTCTCCGCTCCGGCGGTAAACAAATGGGAGCGGGCCGTCTCCTATCCGGATATTACTCTGCTGCCGCCGCTGGCCCGGCTGCTGGGAACCGATTTGAATACGCTTCTGTCCTTCCGGGAGGAGCTGTCCCCAAAAGAAATCAGCGATTTCCTGGGGCTGGTTTCTTCCACAGCGGTCAGTCAGGGGTTCGATCAGGCTCTGGCCATGGTTCAGCAGAAAATCCAGGAATATCCCACCTGCGATCTGCTGTTGTTAAACGCGGCCCTGACCATTGACGGCCTGGCCGTGTTCTCCCCGCAGCGGCCGGATCCGGAACAATGCACAGCCTTCACAGATGAGTTATATCTGCGGGCCGCCAGAAGCAATGACCCGTCTATCCAAAACCAGGCGCGCGCCATGCTCTTTTCTGTCTACATGAGACGCAAAGAATACGACAAGGCAAAGGACATGCTGGAGGCACTGCCGGATCAGCCGTATTATGACAAAGCCCAGATGGCCTCCACCCTGTACCTGGCGGAAAACAAACTGGAAAAAGCGGCCCAGACTCTGGAGCGAAAGCTCCTGACAGACATCAGCGGAATCATGACTGCGCTTCTCTCCCTGATGGAGATTTCCCTGAAGGAAGGCCGGCGGGGGGACGCGGAAATTCTGATACAGACATTCAGGGAGGCCGTCTCTGTATTTGACCTGTGGGACTACGAAGCCCACCTGGCAGATTTTCAGCTCGCCATGGCGGATCAGGACAGCGAGCGGTGCCTGAATACCCTGAAGCAAATGTTTCCCGCCATGGAACGCCCCTGGGATCCACGGCAATCCCCACTCTACCGCCATCTGCCGGCCAAAGAAAGAGAGGCAGAGGGAACCGGCAGTTCCTCCCGCTTTTCCATGGCAGAAATGTTTCGCGCCCGGCTCCTGGAAGAATTGCAGGATCCAGACAACGAGGAGTGCGCCTTTCTCCGCGCCGATCCCCGGGTGCGGGAGTTTCTGGAAGAATATACGCCCTCATCCTGTCCGTGAGCCCGGACACAAAAGGAGCTGGCGCAAACTGGTTATAGTTTTCGTCAGCTCCTTATATTCATTGTTTCCCTTTTATCCGCAGGTCTTACTCTGCCAGAAGTTCACTGTTGGAGGCTTCATAAACCTCCTTCTATGTTTCCTCTCATCATTGGTTACTCAGCAGCCTCTAACAGGGCAATATCTCCCAGTGCTCCGCTGATCTCTGCTCCGTCCGCCTGAAGATCCACCAGGCTGACACCGGTACCGTCCACGCCTCCGATTTCACGGATACCGAACCCATTGGCGCTGCTGACTGTACTGTCATCCGAGATGGTAATGGGCAGAGTCTCGCCAAACTTGTTATCGGAATCAACCAGAATACCGGATCCATCAAAGCAAACTTCTTCGCTGATGGTTGTATTGACTTCCTTCCCTGTGGCAGGGGACTCAACGTATTCCCCTGTTCCCTCAATCACACTGTTTTCAATACTCAATTCACCCGCTTTATAGTAGATACCGGTTGCTCCGCTGAGCGTAGAATCCTTAATCGTGGTATGACATTCCGGCGAGAGAACCAGAGCCGCTGTGTTCGTACTGGTCAGAACTGCATCGTTAATTTCTATATTGACATCATAGTTAATACCGATCTCCGCCAACACCGCACTGCCCTTCCAAACGGCGTCCTCCGTGCACTCTGATGTGATCGTTCCGCCATTAATTGTCAGACTGGAGGTTCCTGTGCCATATTCGCGGTACACTTTAATTCCGCAGCAGCAAGACAAATCACAATCGTTTAGGGTGGCTGACGCGGCGTCTCTGAGACAGAATGCCGATGCATCGTCATCGATCATCGTATTGACCATTGTAACATTATTAATCGTAATATCCGCATACTGGGCAGTGATAAGAGGTGTACTGATCTCGCCCTCCACATCCTCAGCATCCGTGATAAGACTACCCTCTTCACCTCCGTTTATCACTACCACCGGCAACGTTTCCGGAGCCTCTCCCCCCAAATCTTCCGGCTCCTCAATGCCGCCAACCATCCAGCGCGCTTCCGAATTGGTCCGTGTAATGGTATAACCGTTCATGTTGATGGTTACGTCTTCAAATGTCAGCATAGTTGTTCCATAGGTCGCATCGGAAAGAATTTCAATGGTCGATCCGGGATACTGATTCGCTACCTGGATTGCCTCCGTCAACGTATTAAATTCCACTCCATTGACCGATGCCATGGGAACCGGCTTTGCCATTGCCGGTACAGCCATGATAGCCAGCGCAAACATTCCTGCCATTGATGATGCAAAGTATTTTTCTTCATGATCTTTCGCCTCCCTAATATTAGAATTTTGCTACATCCTACGATACAAATTGTACCAATATTGTAAATTTGTTATCAATTCTGTTTAGGAAACATCGTTTTCCGAATCAGAAACAGTCATGCAAAATAACTCTTACTTCCATTTTACGGAATTATAGTTTATATTTGAAAGAGGAGGATACGCTATGGAATGGAATTCATCTTTATATGACAAAAAGCATGACTTTGTGGCAGAGTATGGAAAAGATCTTTTGACCTATATACCGGATCATCCAGCCCAGTCTATCCTGGATCTCGGCTGCGGTACCGGAACGCTGACTATGCAGCTTGCCGAGCTGGGGAGCCGGGTCATGGGGGTGGACAGTTCCCCCAGTATGATTGAAAAAGCCAGGGAACGCTTCCCCGGCTTAACCTTTCAGATCTGTGATGCCCTGGCACTGCCCTTTGAGGCAGAGTGGGATGTGATTTTCTCCAATGCCGTCTTTCACTGGATCAGCGACCATGACACCCTTCTGGAGAGCATTCGTCATGCCCTCACGCCCCAGGGGATTCTGATCTGTGAATTTGGGGCTGTTGGAAATACCGCTGTGATTCTGCAGTCCTTCGGTGCTGCCTCCGCAGAATTTGGCTACTCCTATGAATCAAAATTTAACTACCAATCTCCGGAAAATTTTGAAAAGCTCCTGACCAAGCACGGCTTTGTGATCGACCGGGTATGGGATTTTGACCGCCCCACCCCGCTCAAAGACGGAAAGGACGGCCTTCAAAACTGGATCCGTCAATTTCTTGCCTCTGATCTGGCTGCCATGTCTCAGGATATACAGGAGCGGGTTCTCAGCCAAACTGAAGAGCTGGCTAAAGAACGTCTCTGGAAGAAGAGGGAATGGGTGGCGGATTACCGGCGGCTTCGGGCTGTGGCTCATCTTAAATGAGCTCAGGCCCAGTCCTGTTTCCGCCGTCTAGTCAAATTTCCTCTTCCGGAATCTGATAGAGCACATTGGCGTGATCTATATAGGCGTTCTGTCCTCCTCCGCAAACACGCTGGTTCCCGGCAGGATAGAAAAAGTCATGATACCGGCTAAAAGTAATGCCGCCAATCTGCGCTGTCTTTTCATAGGTTTCATCCTTCATTTCATAAATTTGTTGTACTATTATTTCGCAATCCTGGATCCGCCGAACACCTCCGACATGGGAACCGTATCCAGCATATGATCCAGCATTGCCACCTCATCCGCTGTCAGCTTTACCTCCGCGGCCTGGGCGTTTTCGATGAGTCTTCCGTAGCTGCGGGTTCCCGGTATGGGCACAATCCAGGGCTTTTTCGCTATCATCCAGGCCAGAGAAATCTGAGCCGGTGTGGCGTTCTTCTCCTCGGCCATATTGAGAAGCTGCCTGAGCAACTCCCTGTTCTGATCCATTCCTTCCGGGGAAAACTGAGGCATCACGCTGCGATAGTCCGTCCCTGCGGCAAACTTTGAATTCTTGTCATATTTGGCAGTCAGAAAGCCGTTGGCCAGGGGTGAGAAGGCTACAAAGCCAATTCCCAGCTCCTCCAGTACCGGGAACAGAGCCTCATAATTGCGGTACATCATGGAATAACGGTTCTGCACTGCCGCTACCGGGCAGACGGCATGAGCCCGCCGCAAGGTCTCCTCATCCGCCTCGGAGATTCCCCAGTGGGTGATTTTCCCCTGCTCCATCAGCTCCTTCATTGCTCCCGCCGTCTCCTCAATAGGAATGGTGCGGTCAATGCGGTGAATGTAATACAAATCCAGATGATCTGTCTGAAGCCGCATTAACGATCCGTCTATAGACTTTTTGATGGTCTCCGGCCTGCCGTCCGGCACCAGGGGTTTATTCACTTCCGGCGATGTCTCGTCAAACCGGATGCCGCATTTGGAGGCCAGCACAATTTTATCCCGGTAGGGTTTCAGGGCCTGACCCAGCAGCTCCTCATTATCATGGGGATTGTCCGGGGTGCCGTACACCTCCGCCGTATCAAACAATGTATACCCCAGATCCACTGCCCGGGCCAACAGCTCTGTCATCTCCTTTTTGTCCGCCGCCGGGCCATAGGCGTGGCTCATCCCCATGCATCCCAGACCGATGGCGGATACCTGCAAATCTTTTCCTAATCTCCGTGTCTCCATTTTTATCACCTCTAAAACAATTTGGTTCGTCCTTTCACCCCAATTATAAGAAAAAGTACCTTCCGGCAGAAGTCCCCTTTTCGTTTCCCAGTCTTAACCTTATGGTTTATACTGAGCATTTGCCCGGGCCTCTGGGAGAGCGGAATTTACTATTTCACTTTGGTATCCGATGTTTATTTTTTAATCCATTTACAATTTCCTTCTCATGTGCTATAGTGGAGGAAATGCAAGGGAGGTGGCTTGATGTCGGCTATTCGTAAATAACGGGACAATAAAGAATAGGAATTCATCTGATTATGGATGGGTTTTTTTGT
>DBFBJF010000119.1:0-3308 GCA_048203265.1 Candidatus Merdiplasma sp. | reverse complement strand
GCTCAACATCCTCCCCGCGCTCCCGGTGCACATTAATGTTCACCTCTTCACGACGCTGCATATGCTGCTGGATGTCCGGATGATTTTCCTGTTGCCATGCCTCATAAGCGGCCATATCCACCACTTCACCGGATTCACTGATCCCGGGTGGCAGTTGCTGTTCCATCTCTTCTTCCGGTTTCATTTTCAGCTCCTGCTCGATCCCCCCTGCCGGAACACTCACACCTGCATCTGACTTCTTATCATTGATGACAGAAGACACAGGCTGTTGTGGCTGTTCAGCCTGAGTCACATCTTCTCCGGAGGCAACCTCCGGTTCAAAGAGGCTGGCCATCTGACGACCTTCTGCTTCCCTTGCGGCAAGTACGGCACTCAGACGGTTCTCCATTTCCGGGTTGATGTCACGCGGAATAAACTCCGGAGCGACCTTCGGTCGTGCCTGATATTTCAGAGAGAGTTTGACTGCCGGATACGGTCCGGGCAGAGTGACATAGCAGGTCAGATCCGGCAGAGACTGAATGTCGGAATAACTGACCAGCGTCTGACGCTCCATATCCTTACCGGTCGATACCCCGTCACGTACCGGGTCAGCACCGTAGGAATACTGCTCGCTGGCTTTCAGGTGCTCTTTCTCACCAATCTCACCGGCAGCGAACTCTGCAATCTTATGGCTCGGGGAACGGAAAAAAGCACGGGTGTTCATGACGTCAAACAGCGTGGCCGCCGCTTTCTCACCGTAGATATCTTCCAGCTGGGCATAGGACTGGATACCAAACACATAACAGCCACCGAACTTACGGGCTTCCGGCAGGATCTCCACCAGATCCGGCAGTTTGTGTAACGTGGGTAACTCATCACAGAAAAACCACACACGACGGTTACGGTTTTCTCCCATTGCCAGCAGACCACGAATGGCAATGGACAGCCACATGGAGATCACAGGCTTCAGGGAGGCATGGGTGTCGGCGTTCGACGAAATAAACAGCCAGCCGTTTTTCTGATCTTCCCGGACACCACGCATCCAGTCACGGATGGTGAAGGGATCACCGTTATGCTCAATCCCCTGCAGGTAACGGATGGCTTTCACGTAGTTGGTCAGCACAGCACGGATGGAAATCGCCGTTTTCTCAATTTTCTCTTCCACCAGGTTGGCCGCCGGTGAATTACGCAGGAAGGTACGCAGTTTTTCAATTTTGATGGAAAGCAGTGTGTCCACCAGTTTGCTGTAGCTGCGGTTGGGGTCATTACGCATCAGGTACGCCGCTTCCGCAAAAATGGTACGTCCTGAACCCTGCCAGAACGGGTCCTCTTTTGTACCCATAGGGATCAGAGTATTTGCGGTATTATCAAAATCCGGCTGTGTCAGGCACTCCTTCCACAAATCCCATGCGGCACAGCGGGCATCCAGCGGATTCAGGATTTTATCGATGGAGGGATCATAGTAACTTTTAACAAATTCCCCTGAACGGTCATAAATCACCACCATATCACCGCGCTGACGGGCATAGTTGGCCAGACGACGAATAACCTCCGACTTACCGGCCCCGACCGTGCCGTGCAGACAGAAGTTCTGGATTTCGGAATCCCGGATAATCGGCAGGTCGCCAATCCGGATATCGGAGTCCTTGCCGTCTTTTTTCAGCATCCGGGCAACGTCTTTCGGATTGTCTGTCAGCTGACGACCACCTGTGACTTCATTTTCGCTCTGTTGTTTACCCTGACGCCCCAGAATCCAGGAGACAACAAAGAAGGTGATCAGGCAAATAACCAGTGCCACAACTGTGGCCAGAACGAATGCGGACCATAGCTGCTCTCCGCACCAGATCATATATTTATCATGCAGTACCTGGGCAGCGTTCATCCGGAAGGTTTTGCCGTAATACTGGATCTCATATACTGGCTGGGACTTGATTAAATCCCGCATGCCTTCCAGCGTGGTACACCACCAGTAAATACAGCCGTTCACAAACGTCTGCCAGCTTATTTTTACCCATAAAATCAGACCAACGAGTATCCAGAAAAAAATAAACAGGCAGTAAAGCATGATATTGGCGATCTGGCTGAACATGCGGATACGCATGGACGCAATCTGACCGCCCTGGGTCATATCCTTTGCGTTAAAACTCATGATGAAACTCCGGGAAAATCTGGAACAGGGCAGAAAAGGATGATGTGGGGTTAATTCACAGAAACAGACCAGGTGTACCCTGTATGCCGGTGGTGATACCCGCCTGCAGCCCTGCCGGAAGAGACCTTCTCTGTAACAATGTCAGTCAGTCGCAATACTTCAGACCAGTCACTCCCGTGCGGAAACTGGATCTGAATAAAAAGGCGTACCCGTTCACGGTGATCCAGAACTGTGTCCGGTTCATAAAAACGGCCACTGTCAGGAGAAACACGGGAGGTTTTATTGATGAGATCATACTTATCGGCAGGAGACTGCGATGACAGAGACCAGGTAATATTTTCGCCCTGATGACCATCAATACGACTGCTCCCCGGCGTCCATGCAATTTCCTGCGCACTCGCCACGATGATCTCCCTGGAGACTTCTGCCAGCTTTCTGGGTGTACAGAGTACCGGTGCCAGCACACACAGGGACAACAAATTACAGCTGACCGCCTCCGGTTTAAGCAAATTGCTCCCGGATTTTTCAGGAAAAGATATTTTTTCCAGTATTTCAGTTAATTCCTTTTGCCTGAGAGAATTAATAAAGTACATGATAAGCATCATGAGAAACAATATAACAATAAGCCCTCCGATAACCACTAAAAGGTCAGTATCAATATTATTGCTGTACAGATAGTCTTTAGTGGTCACTGTATTATCCTGTATCACCGGGGGGTATTCAGTTACAGGCTTCTCAGTAAATTGATTATTCTCACCAACATATTCAGCGATATTGTCTGATGTCATAATGACTTTCTCCGGAAGATCCCGGCTTCGCCGGCAACACTTCACGGTCGCACAAAGAATTTGCACAACCGCTCAGTGTTTTCATATTTATTTCGGAAACGCCGGGAGGTGACAAAATTTATTTTGTTACATCCCGGGGTTGGACAACGAGCAACGCGAGGCGTCAGCAAGGAGGCCGGTCAGATCAGCCTCCTGACGAGGTTCAGAGAATATTTGCGATTGATTTGGCCAGTTGGTCTTCGAGAACAGGCTTCGCCTCTTCAAATTTCAGGTTAACCTTGTTCGCATTTGAAACCACACGGGTCTGGTATTTATGCTGGTTACCTGTTTCAGTACTGGTCTGAATTTTCGCACCTGATGTGCCCTGACGCAGGGCGGCAACATTATCCGTT
>DBFBJF010000118.1:0-9859 GCA_048203265.1 Candidatus Merdiplasma sp. | reverse complement strand
ATGCCAAGGAGAGCGCTTCCTCTGAGTCAAAGCTTTGCCCTCTCACTCCCGCCTTTTCCGTGCCGCTTTGCCACTCCATCCGGCGCTACGGCTCAATGGGCACCGCATAGAAATCCTCCTCTGTCCAGGTCCCCGTGTCATCATCGGTGATGGGTTTCTGGAACAGCAGCGCTTCCACCTGATCCACATCCAGAATCCGGTCAAAGGAAAAATTGTACACCCAGGTGTCACTGTCCTGGGATATGGGGCCTCGAATGCCAGGCTCCAGCCACAGGGACGGATACATGGAACCATCTGCCATCTCCAGTCCCGGAAATACCCCGCGAAAGGCGTCAAATCCGTTCTGCTCCGGGCACTGGTATTCGATATAGGCAGAAACGGGAGAGAGCTCCACATGGGTGACCGTCATTCCCGTATCTCCGATGGGCGCCTCCAAATCCAGGCTCCTCATCTCATCGGAACCGGTCAGGGTAAAATCAAAACTCCACTGCCCTTCCCTGTCCGGGAAATATTCCGCACTGGCCAGCGTTCCAATATTTTTCATCTCCACATGGATCTCTTTGTTCAGGAAGCATCCTTTGTTTCCCTGACTGTCAAGAATCACCCAGTACTCCAGGCTGCCATCCTCCATCATATAGTCCGTGATAAAATTTCCGTTTTCATCCTGATCTCTGGGGCTCCCGTCCGCCTTCTGAATGCTTCCGTCCGGTCCCATAATCAGCCCCTCATAAAAATTCCCGGCAGCGGTAAAGGAGAGGCTCTGATCCTCTTCGCTCCACCCGCGCTCTCCGTCCAACAGGACATCCAGAGTTTCAAAGCCAGGCTGTACGTTCGACTCCACCTGATATCCTTCCACCTTAAATACCAGATAGGCAAAATAGTTGTCCACAATGCTCTGTTCCAGGCTCACCGTAATGCCCTGGTCTGTCATCGTCTGATCTTCATAGGAGACTGCCATTCCTGTGGTCTCCAGCGTCTTTTTCTGCTCCTCCGACACCTGCAGCCCCTGGGAGAAAGCCCTGGTCCAGTGACGGTATACGGCTGCTCCGGCGCTGATTACTCCCACAGTCAATACAGCAGCTGCAGCGCAAACCGCGATTTTCCTTCCCACTCTTCTCCTTCTTCCCCGTTCGGTCCGGGAATGTATCAGTCTTCCCTCCGGAGCCTTTCCGTATCTTGCTCCTCCGTCATTTGCCCGCTGCGCCGCATACTGTCCGTTTCGGATCTGCTCATAAGCCATGTCCGCCCTTTGGCGCACTCTCTCCGGAATTTCAACCTCCTGAGCCAACTGTTCCAGTATCGTTCTTCTTTTTCCGCTCATATCTGCCTCCTCCTTTTCTCCCCGCCATACTCATATTCCTCGGCCAGTTTCTTCCGGGCACGGGCCAGCCTGGTGCGCACCGTGGCCTCCGGTATATCCAAAATCTCGGCCACCTCCGACACCTTAAATCCCTCTATATAATAAAGAATCACCGCAATCCGGTAGGGCTGGTTCAGCGACTGAAGCGCCTCCAGCCATTCTCTGTTCTCATAGCCCGGATCGTGGAAGGCTGCATCCGGCATCTCGTCCAGATAAACCACCCTCTGCCGTTTTCTGTGAATATCCATGCACTGATTCATCAGGATCCTGGTCATCCAGGTTCGGAAATACCGCTTCTCCCGCAGCTGATACAGCTTTTCCCAGCAGGTCAGTATGGTGTCGGAAATCGCGTCCGCCACATCATCCTCGCTGGACAGCAGAGATCTGGCGGCTTTATACAGATTGGTCATCTGACTTTCCATCAGATCCACAAAGGCATCCGCATCGCCGGCCATGGCCCTCTCAATCAGAGTGTCCATCTCCCTCATCAAAGAATTCCCCCTTTCTGTTCTTTGTCCTCTATCCATTAGACGGGGAAAGGGGCGAAAATGTTTCATTCTTTCTGCTCTCCCGCTTTGTATGAAACACTCTTGCATATTATTCGTTTTTTTGATAGCATATTTTTGAATTTTCCAACCAAGATCGTTGCTTTTAGAAAGGATTTTCTGATATGGATCTTAAAATAAACGAACAAAAGACACTGTATTTGGACTGTTCCAGCGGTATCAGCGGAGACATGACAGTGGCCGCCCTGCTGGATCTGGGGGCCGACCGGAAGGTATTGATCGATGCCCTGGAGAGTCTTCCCCTGGATGGATACCGCATCGAGATTACTTCCGTAATCAAATCAGGTCTTCAGGCCTGCGATTTTCATGTGATTCTGGACGCAGAACACGAAAATCACGATCACGACATGGCCTATCTGCATGGGCCGGCCGAAGCTGGCCACACGGCGGATGATCCGGATTCTCACCAGCACGGTCACAATCAGGAGGCGCACCAGCACAGCGATGAGCGGACTTCTCACCATCACAGTCATACCCAGGAGCAGCATCACCACGGCCGAAATCTGGAGCAGATTCGCCAGATCCTCTCCGCCGGCCGTCTGACAGACCGGGCCCTGCAGTTGGCGCTGAAGATCTTTCAGATTGTGGCGGAGGCGGAAAGCCAGGTGCATGGCAAGCCCATCCAGGAGGTGCATTTTCATGAGGTAGGGGCCGTGGACTCCATCGTGGATATTGCCGCCACTGCGGTCTGCATTGACAATCTGGGGATCCAGAATGTGATCATCCCCTTCCTGACAGAAGGCTGCGGGCAGGTGCGCTGCCAGCACGGACTGCTGCCGGTGCCCGTTCCCGCCACCACCGCCATCCTGACCGCCTATCAGCTTCCCCTCCACATCAGTTCCGTGCAGGGCGAACTGGTGACGCCCACCGGAGCCGCCATTGCCGCGGCCCTGCGCACCCAGGAACAGCTTCCGGGAGAATTCAAGATCGTGCGCACAGGTCTGGGCGCCGGAAAACGCAGTTATGAGACTGCCGGCGTTCTGCGCGCCATGCTCATCGAGGACGCGGGGACTGATTACGATCGGATTCTGATGATTGAGACAAATATGGACGACTGTACCGGGGAGGCCATGGGCTTTGTCATGGAGGAATTGCTGGCTGCCGGAGCTCTGGATGTATTCTACACTCCCATCTACATGAAAAAGCACCGGCCTGCCTATCAGCTGTCCATCATGTGCGCGCCGGAAAAACGGCAGGTCATGGAGGAACTGATTTTCCGCCACACCACCACCATCGGTCTGCGAACCTATGAGGTGCAGCGCACAAAGCTGTTCCGGAAAATTATTTCCCTGGAGACTCCCTGGGGTATGGCGGATGTGAAGCGCTGCCAGTTTAATGACGAAGTGTACTATTATCCTGAGAGCGACAGCGTGCTGCAGCTGGCCAAAGCCAACCAGATCAGCTTTACGGAGATGTATCATGAGGTGAAAGAATATGCTGCAAAAAATCATAGCTTACTTTGAACCCTATCTTGCTGAGGGTGTCTGCATCGCCTTTTCCGGCGGTGCGGACAGCAGCCTTCTGCTGAAAGCTGCCTGCCTGGCCCGGGAAGCCCACTTAGAAGACCGTAAAAAGCCGCTTCCCATCCTGGCGCTCATCGCCCAGACCAGGCTGCACCCCCATGAAGATACGCTCCAGGCCCAGGCGCTGGCGCTCTCCATGGGAGCCGAATGTCAGATTCTCTCCATTGATGAGTTCGATGATCCCCGGATCATGGACAATCCTCCCAACCGCTGCTTTCTCTGTAAGCGGCTGCTTTTTTCGTCCATAAAGGCTCGGGCCGCGCAGTGTGGGCGCCTTCATGTCTTTGACGGGACAAATGAGAGCGATACGAAAGAATATCGTCCCGGTCTGGCCGCTCTGAAGGAACTTCAGATCAAAAGTCCTCTCATGGAGTTGGGGATCACCAAAGACCAGGTGCGCCAGTTATCCCGGCAGCTTCATCTGGAGACCTCAGACAAACCCGCCACCCCCTGCATGGCTACCCGGCTTCCCTACGGCGCCCGCCTGAACTATAATCTTCTGGACCGCATTCACCAGGGAGAAACCGCGCTGCGGCAGATGGGCTTCTACAACGTGCGGCTGCGCTACCATCACCCCCTGGTGCGCATCGAGGTGGACAGCAGGGATCTGGAAAAAGTCGTATGCCAAAGAGAAGAAATCATCCGCCTGATCAAGGAACTGGGGTTTTCCTATGTAACTCTGGATTTGGAAGGATTTCGCAGCGGAAGCATGGATCTGTCCCTCACCGATCCGTCCGCCTCTCTTTAAGAAAACGATGATTTAACGATTTTCTCTTCCGGGATCAAAATTAAGATAAGGAAGCATTACCTGCCAGTACTCCATCAGCCGTTCCAGGCCAAAGGCCGCATTGGCAGGGCTGGTGGAGGGCAGTCCGATGATGTCCCTCCCACATACGCCGCGCTGGTATTTGTCATACAGCCGCTTTGCCGTCTGACCGTTGGCGTAGATCCTGGCAACCCGGCTGTGATCCAGCACCCGGCGCAGATCGGCGGGCACCACATTTCGAATGGAGCTGTCGCTGGATCCCTTGATGTCGCACCGCTCAATCACATCCCAGACCGCAATTCCATGGCGCAGCAGCAGAGCTTTCTTTTCCTCCACCGTCTTTGGGAGCTCCTCTCCGGTAAGGCCGGCCATCACTTTCCAGAACCGGTTCTGGGGATGGCCGTAATAAAAATGCTGTTCCCTGGATTTCACCGATGGAAACGTGCCTAAAATCAGCACCCGGCTTTGGCTGTCAAACACCGGTTCAAACTCATGCCGGATATTTTGATACGTCTCCATCCTTTAAAATCCCTCTTTCTTTCGCTCCTTGCGCAGCTCCTGTCTTTTCTTTCCCATCTCCCACTCGATCTGCTGGGTCACGCCCTCCACAATCAATCCCGGCACCTGAATTGGCTTTTGATTTTCATCGGTTCCCACCATCACAAAATAGGCCCGGTTGATCATCTTGCGGGTCCCGTCCAGCTTCTCGGCGTAGGTATCGATCCTCACCTCCATGGAGGACCGGCCCACATAGGTCAGGTATCCCCTCAGATAAATGGTATCCTCTTGGGTAGCCCCCGCCTTAAAATACATATTGTCGATAGCCACGGTCACCACATTGCACTCCGCATGGCGCTTGGCCACGATCCCCGCCGTCTCGTCAATCCATTCCAAAAGCTGTCCTCCAAACAGCCTCCCGTTGGCATTCAACGCCCTGGGAAAGAGCAGATGGGTCTGCTCCGTCAGGGAATCCTCCACTCGTTTCATCCTTCTGCTTTCTGACATAAATCCCTCACTCCATTTTCTATCATAGTTGTACCCCGGGTCATGGCTGCTTGCCGGCGCCCGTCAGCTCATAGTAAAAAATATACTGCTGCAGCACGCCCTGAATCCCGGCATATTTTCTTTTGGGAAACCCGCTCCGGTAATGGGCGTCCAGCGCCTGACGGATATGGGTATCCACCGGAAAGGCCTCCATCTGGTGAAGGGCAAACAGGCAGATGCAGTCCGCCACCTTCTCTCCCACTCCGTACAGTTCCATCAGCGATGCCTTTGCCCGGGGATACTCCATCTTTCCAATTTCCTCCAGGGAAATATCGCCCTGATCCACCATCTGGGCTGTCCGCAGCACATATTTCGCCCGGTATCCCAGGTTGCAGTCTCTCAGCTCCTCCTCCGTGGCCCTGGCCAGCGCCCCGGGAGTGGGAAACCCATAGCCGGCACCGTCCATCCTGTTCTCCCCCGTCTCTGCCGCCTCTGCTTCCTCGTTCCGGTCCGCGATTCGCTCCCCGTATCTGACACAGATATTTCCGATACACCGACGGATCCTGCCGATATGGTTCTGCTGGGAAATCAGAAAGGACACGATCATCTCCCACAGATCCTGCCGCAGAATCCGAATCCCACTGCCGTTGACCGCCGCCTCCGTCAGATAACGGTCTTTCGGATCAATCCGCTCCAGATATTTGCCGTAGTCTGCTCCCAGATCAAAATAGTTTTCCCAGAAATCGGCAAATTCCTTCTCGCTGCAGTAAAAGCTCACCCGCTCGGCCCGCTGGCGCAGCTTCAGCCGGCGATTACCGGCCAAAACTCTGTAGTATCCATCACCCAGCTTGTCCATGCGAAAGCACTGGCCGGAATCACAGATCTGTTCCATATCAAAATGTGGTATCTGCCGCTCTATCATTGGTACCCCGGGCTCCCTTCCGTTTCTGAATTTGCCCCTCCATTATACACATTTCCCCATGGTTATGCAAATTTCAACAGAAAGGATATTTGACTTTCTGCTCCTCCCTGTGATACATTGAAGCCATTCAAACGGATCACACATACACAGGAGGCAGCACACTGACATGAGACTTATCATATCCCCAGCAAAAAAAATGAAGGAAGCTCCCGATCTGATCGACAGCCAGGGGCTTCCTCTCTTTCTCAGGGAGGCCCGGTCACTGGCAGACTGGATCGCTTCCCTCTCTTACCCTGAAGTTAAAAAGTTGTGGCAGTGCAATGACCGAATTGCGGAGGAAAATTTCCGCCGCTTTCATGAAATGGATTTGCTTCATAATCTCACCCCTGCCCTGGTCTCCTACGAGGGCATCCAGTATCAGTACATGGCGCCCCAGGTTTTTGCCGGGGATGAGTGGGACTATGTGCAGGAACATCTCCGGATCCTCTCCGGCTTTTACGGCGTACTGCGCCCGCTGGACGGAGTCACTCCCTACCGCCTGGAGATGCAGGCGAAGACCGGCCTTCTGGGAACTCCCGGCCCCGACGGTCTTCCCCCTGTCAGTCTCTACGATTTCTGGGGATCAAAACTGTATGATGCTGTCATGGACGAGAGCCGGATCATTTTGAATCTGGCCTCCCGGGAATACGCCAAGGCCATTGAGCCTTACCTGGCCCCCGGAGACCGGATGATCGGTGTTATCTTTGGAGAAAGGCAGAAGGAAAAGGTGATCCAGAAGGGAACCCAGGCCAAGATGGCCCGGGGCGAGATGGTGCGCTTTCTGGCTGCGCGAAAGGCCGCAGAACCTGAGACGGCCAAGGAATTTGACCGCCTAGGCTATCGGTTTGTCCCGGAATTATCCGAGGACACCTCCTATATATTTCTAAAGCAGTAATCTGATTCTGATGGCACGCCCTGGCTTTTTTAAGGGAAAAGACTCAGCTGATATTCTTTCTGAGACCGCATCGGGCGCTCTCTTACCACATCCGCCTCCGTCAGTTCGCTGCACAGCAGCGGGGAATCCCCGCGGTGAGCGGCAAAGTTTTTCCGGGCCGCCAGGCTGCCGCCCCCGGCATAGCAGTAGACGCATCCTGCGGGACAGGTGTCGTATCTTCCCACATCAATGCTCTGGATACATCCGCACTCCCGGCGCTGCCCCGGGTCCTTGGGGGCTTCTATTCGAAATCCGGTGATCCGCTCAATCAGCTCTGGATCAATGCACCGTCCGTGGGGAATCCCCCACTCCGTCAGATCCATCTGCTCCGCGCAGGTGACCAGCTCCATTCCCTGCTCCCGGGCAGCGGCCTTTAGCTGAGAAGCAAACACGCCGATGGAGCCTCCGGCTCCCATCTGTACGTTCTTCCCGCTCTCCTCAGCCTGGCCCGTCAGTTCCTCCACTCCCCTGGCGCCGATTGCTCTCATGCCCTTCCTGTTCCGGGCGTAACTGTCCACAAAACTGATGATGCACCGCCTGGTACAGCCGGCAAGAGCCATACTCATCTTCCGGAAGGTGCTGACATGCCACTCCGGGGTATACGTTTCGTTAAACAAGATAGGATCATACCGCCAGATCACCCGGTCCCTTCCGATCTGCTCCGCCAGTTCCCGGAAGGCTGGAATCAGCACATCCTCCTTGGAGGGCAGGCCGGGTTCCACATCCCGGCCGTATCCTGTGAGGGTAAATTGGAAATAGTAATCATAATCCTTCAGCCCCTCCAGCCTGCCCATCATAGGCTTCGGGTTCTTGGTCCAGAAGACGATACAGTCCACCACCTGGGGAGACAGGGCAATACGACTCACCTGCCTGGGATTCATGGAGTTTCTCACACACAGGAAGCCTGCCCTGATACGGCCCAGAAACCACTCCGAATAGTACTGCGGTATATCTGTTCTTCGGCTGACACTTAAAATCATGAGTTTTCTCCATTTTGTTCTTCTTCCTGTTCTCTCCCTTATACGCTCCAGGCTCCGCAGTCTGCCTCAGAGACCGGCTCCGCCTTTTAGATGATGCAGATATTTTTCTCTGGTGGCCATTCCTCCCCGAATATGACGCTCCGCCTTATTCAGGTTCAGCACCTGGCGCACCTCATTTTCCAGGTAGGGGTTGATCTGGGCCAGGCGGTCGGTGACATCCTTATGTACCGTACTCTTACTGATCCCGAATTTTCTCGCCGTCTGTCTCACCGTAGCCTTACTCTCAATGATATAATTTGCAACGGCCAATGCCCGTTCTTCGATATAGTCCTTCAAAGGGAAAACCCCCGCAAGCACCGTTTTTACAGTGTATGCGTAAAAAGCGGCGCATAGACCTGCCCCAGGGGCACTGCTCTCCGAAGGGCTCCAGCGTTATCGCTCATAAGTAAGGAAAAGACCTCCATTTTATTTCAACCTTCTGCCACTTTGTCGTATATCTCCGTACCGTACAACATCTCACTAAAAAAATATCGAAGGATCAAAAGTAAAGAGGACATCTCCCGGCATACTCACACTATACTTTTTCGAAAATTTCTTTATAAATTCATTCGTCACTTTTTTATTCTTTTCATATTCAGCCTGAAGATCACGTTTCATCGCATCCCGGACTTCATAAACCTTTTCTTCTTCAACATAAACAATTCCATAAAATATATCATAACTGAAATAAATTTCATACGGCTCATCAATTGCGGAAAACACACTGACCTCAACTTTATCATCATACACTTCATCAATTTCCAGATATTTTCCGTTATAACGTCTTTGCTCCTCCGAAAAAAAATCCGTAACATTCTTCCATTCAGACATCGTTCTCTCCCCTCCTTTTTGCTTTTCGATCATCTGTCATTCAATAACCGTTCCTTCCCGATAACACTCATAGATGTACTCACGGGACTGATAATAAAAATCTGTATTATAGTTGGATATGGCATCATCGATCCATGAAGTATACACCTCTATCAGACGATCTATAACATGCTCTTTGTCTTCCCCACAAATATCTTCAATCAATCGTTCATATACCTCACCGATCGTCCAATAATCCGGCACGGTATACCGGCATTTGGACACATTGTTAAAGTCCCCTTCCGGAATATTCAGGTTTGTAATAAAGTCATCCGCAGTCTTTTCGATCGGTTCACAGTGAAACACATCGGCATAACGATAGATACGCGCAATCGCAGTCTTTCCCATGATCTGAACCAGTTCCGACCGCTTCTGTTTTTGCCGCCGCCCAATAAATTCAATCAGGCTGCAGGTATAGAATAATGCACTGTCATTTTTCATCTCGCACTTCCCTTCCTTTCGCAAAAGATAGGGTGGTCAACGCCCTGGCTGTATGAAAACTAATCTGATGAGTTGGCTTTTTAAATTTTGCCAAAGCCCAGAAAGCTTCTCTGCTGATCTTACCGTCTACAAAATTCTGCACATAGTTAAAGATCGTATCATTGGCCATTGGTCCTTCCACAATGTCATAATCATGGGCTTGTCCCATACGGCATGAGACAATAAAATCCAGCCATTCTTCTGTCATCTCTAAAAAACTTTTTACTTTCAGGCTATTGTCCGGAGTATAAACGTATTCATTCAAATATCCGATGCCATCAAACCGGGTTGCCCAGCGGATTGCCTGTTCCGGTAGCCGTGTACAATAAAATCCAAAATAGAAATCTTTATTATATTTTTGAATCCTGATCTCCGGCGATTCGACGATCATTTTAC